>CAYZGY010000230.1:0-10270 GCA_964478085.1 uncultured Planctomycetia bacterium | reverse complement strand
GGCCGTCAGGGCGGCGAGCGAGAGAAGGGCGCGGCGAATCCGCATCGGAGAGCTCCTCGGATTTGTGTCCATTCTTCGGGATCTCGAAGCTTGTGAAACCCCAGAATTCGACAAGAGTCTCGCGAATCAGGACCCGCATCGAAAATCAGACGCCGAAGCAGGTCGACTCGGCACATTCGGTCGGATCGGTCGGCGCGCAATCGTCGGAGCCGGGCGCGGGCAGCGGCACGCGAATGTCGCCGTAGAAAAAGTCGAGCAGCCGGATCGCGTCGGAGACGTCGAGCTCCTCATCCCCGTTCGCGTCGCACGCGATCGCACAGTCGATGGGAGTGCCGAGGAAGAGGTGACGCACGATTCGCACGGGGTCGGAGATGTCGAGCGAGCCGTCCGCATTGCAGTCGCCGCGGCTGAAGCGGACACCTTCGCCGGGAAGATGGATCCGCCCCGGTGATCCGTGGAGCTCAGTCGAGCTTCGCCAGCGATGCGCCGGATCATTGTCGAGGTCGGGCTCGACGTCCTGGAGCTCGAGACTGTAGCCGAATCCATCCGCCCGGCGCGGCCACGGCGCGTCGTTGTCGTAGACGAGCGAATCGACGATGGCGGGATGGCCCGGCCCGTCGTCCCGAACCTTCAATCGCTCCCCACCGTTCGAGAGCGCCCCCGGATACGGCCCGAAGACGCGCGCACGGATCTCGCCGTGGATGATCGACAGCGCCGCAGGATCCTTCGCGAGAACGACGATCTCTCCGTCAGACAGCCGCGTGCCGTCGGGAAACGCGAACTGACGCACGCTTCCGTCGGCGAGCACGAGCTCGGTCCCATCGACCGACCAGCCGGAGATGTCGATCGTGCGACCGCTGTTGTTCCAAAGCTCGACGAACTCCGAGCGATCCGAACCGGCCGGGTTGTACATGACCTCGGTGATCTTGAGACGATCGGGATCACGGAAGCCGTCGCGATCGCGCAAGTAGCCTTCGAGCCAGGGAAGTCGCACGTCGATGTGGTCGAGGAGGCGCTCGAGATTCGGCTCGAACTCCGCGGGCGCGTCGGGCGCGTCAGCAGTCGCCGGCGAGCGCCCCCACTCGTCGATGTCATCCTGCTGCTCCTCGAAGAGAAGCTCGCGCAACTCACCGACACGTCGTTCGTACTCGTCGGGCGTGTACTTTTCTCGCAGCGCGCTCCAGAGTCGAAAGCGGTGCGCGCGCCGGTAGTACGTCCCGGCCTCACCGAAGAACTTCGCGAGCAGGTGATTCCCGACTCCCCCGCCGTTGACGGTCGTACCGTTCCACGGCGAGATTCCCGGCGTGTTGAGCCTGTCGTTGAGAACACCTCCGAACTGACCGTCCCAGCGCTTTCCGTACGAAAGATCGATATCCCACGCGAGCACTTGCCAACGCTCCGTATCGGGCGCGCGGTAGAGGTAGTGATTCTTGTGGCCGTAGTCGCCGTTGTTGATCAAGACGTGGGAGCCGAGGTACTCGATGATCGCGTCCTCGTCGACGTTCTCGCGGAAGAAGTCCTCGAGCTGATTCGACGGCGTGTCGTGGAGCTCGTCGAGGAAGGCTCGCAGATCGGTGAAGTCGCTCTCGTCGCCCGTCTTGCGCTCGTAGACGCCGTCTCGCTGCTCACTCGAGGCGATCGCCTTGTAGAGACTGCCCGACGGATCCAGCCCGTGTCGCTCGAGGAAGCGCTCGTCGAGCCGCTCCATCTCCGCGTAGAGCCCGAAGTACGCGCCGTTCGCGTGCAGCCGCACGTACTCGTGACGAATCCATGGCGGTCCCATCTCGCGAAAGACCCGCCAAGCGAGATGCTCGCGCAAGAGCGACTTGTCCGTCCAGAGACTCTGGAAGTTGAGATGAGAGTTTCCGTTCAGCTCGCGTCCACGACGAAAACGAACGCGGAGGTACTTCTTGATGATGTCCGGATCGCCACAGACGCTCTGTCCCCGTCGCCGCATCTCGACGTTCGGGAAGAGATCCCCGCGATGCGCGAAGTCGATCGGCACATAGGTCTGACAGTTGATTGCCACGATCGCCTGACGCGTCGTCTGGCCCGCGTCCCTCGGGACGAGAAGGTGGTAGACCGGCAGAGGCGAGTCGGGCTGATCGTCCGAGACGTAGTAGCCCCAGTCGATCGACGGATCGTGAACGGGCGGAGAGACGCGCTCGGCGCCTGCCGCGGAGCTCGCGAAAAGACGCAGTCGAACCGCCGTGTGATGCGGTTGCGCAGGAAGTCGCACGGCCCAGACACCGTCTCCCGCGATCGAGTCGGCCCCGAGCCCGTCGTCGCGCAGGTCGAATTCGCTCGTGCTTTCGTCGATCGTTCGTAAAAGACGAACCGAGTCGGCGCGTGAAGAGATGCCGGGCGTCCTCCCGTCGCGCACGCGCACACGAATCGTCACCTCGTCTTCCGAGGTCGGCTCGAGCGGCTCGCGCGAGATCTCCTCGATGAAGGGAGGGAGCGTGTCCCGACGAACGTTGTTCTCGCGTCCAGGTGAGATCGCCGCGTCTTCTGCGGACTCGAAGAACAGCCCTCGCGTCGGCGAGGAACCGACCAACCGCGCGATGAGATCCGCGTTGCCCGAGAGCGAGCGATAGCGAAACTCGAGACGGTACGCCGTGTCACCTCCGACATCCGGAGCACCGAGGAGATCGACGCGCACCGAGTTCGAGCTGCTACCGCTCCCGCTCGAGACGAGACGAAGCGCGCGTTCGCCGACGTGCCAGTCGCTCGTGCCGTGATTGCCCTCTCCCGACCAAGCGCCGAGGCTCGACGCGAACTCGCCGTTGGGAACGTGGTTCGCTCCGCCGTCGAGCTCGACGAGCGAGACGTCGTCGATCAGCATCTCTCCCTCGCCCCCGAGGTAGAAGACGAGTCGATCGCGCGTCAACGTTCCCGTCGTCGAAGCGACGCGCCACGAATCCGACGACGCCTCCCCGCTTCCTCGCCAGCTCGCGGGTTCGTCCGAAACCGCCGTCGGCACGATCTTCTCGAGGCTGTAGCCCAGGCTGTCGGCCGCGACGGCCCAATCCCCGTCGTCCTCGTATCGGACCGAATCGACGAGCGCTCCCGTCGCATCGACGAGAGTCAGACGTTCGCCGTCGTTCGAGAGGAACCCGTCGTAGTCGCCGATCGTGTTCTCGATGCCGAACTCGCTCTGAATCGCGGCCTCATTTCTGCAGACGACGAGAAAATCTCCCGCGCCGATCTCCGCTCCGGCGGGAAAGACGAAGGTGAAGCCATCGGTGAACGACCAACCCGAGAGATCGATGGACGCTCCGGTCGTGTTGGCGAGCTCGACGTACTCGAGCGGCTCGTCGCTCGGCACGGGAGCGTCCGGCGGGTGGTAGTAGATCTCGTTGATCGCGACTCGTGACGGAACGGGAGGCGGAGGCGGACAGCCCGACACGGCATTCGCGGCGAGCGGCGTCGGTGCCGCGCTCACCCAGTTCCAAAAGTCCCCGGCAGGCGCTTCGGAGCAAACTCGCTGAAGCGACGCATCGGGAGCGTCCGCACCGGTGTCCCAAGGCACATCGTCGTCGTACTCGAGCTCATCGACGATGCGCCCGCCGGCGTCGACGAGCTCGAGACGTTCGCCCCCATCGTCGAGCTGAGATCCGACCCAAGGAACGAGAGCCGCGAGCGGAAGCGAATACTCGTCTGCGACGAACTCGGAAATCCCGCAAACGAGCAGGAAGCCTCCCGCATCGATGCTCGTCCCCTCGGGAAGCTCGAGCCGGACACCCGCAACGAAGGTCCATCCCGAAAGATCGACGACGCTCGCCCCTGTGTTGTGGAGCTCGACGTACTCGAGAGTATCGTCGCGCGCCGTGTTGTAGTGGATCTCGTGGATCACGACGTCGGCACGGGCGAGCTTCGCGAGCGATGCGCAGACGGACAGAGCGCAGATCAGGCAGCGGAGCTTGGAATCAAAGAAGCCTCGTCGGAAGATCATGGCGTTCGCAAAGCCTCGAGCGCCCGGAGCGCCTTCTTCTCGTTCGGATCGATTTCGAGCACACGCTCGAAACACTCGATGGCCTTCGTGCGCTCGGATTTCGACGCGTAGAGCATGCCGAGGTTTCCGTAGGCCTCGAGCTGAACCGCCGGGCGGTCCGAAGCATTCGCCGCACGACGCAGGAACTCCTCGGCCTTCGCCGTATCCTTCTTCGCGAGAGCCACCGTACCGAGCGTGCTCAGCGCCGCGCCGTGGTCTGCCGACTCGGCCACCGCCGCCGAGAGAAACCGTTCGGCCTCGTCCCACTCCTTGCGAAGCGCGTGCACCTTTCCCGAGTTGGTCAGCGCCTCGATATCTCGAGGAGCGATCTCGAGCGCTCGCGCGAAGAGCTCGAGGGCGGGGCCATATCGCCCTCGGTCGTATTCGATGTTGCCGAGTGCCGTCCAGACATCGTGACGACGGGTGTCGATGCGGACCGCCTCGCGATAGAACCGGGCGGAGAGCTCGCGCAGCCCCTGCTGACGAAAAACGAGCGCGAAATGGGAGACGAGAAGGTTGGCGCTCTCGAAGCGAGCGACGGACTCCTTGACCGCAGTCTCGAGCGCTTGCGCACGACGCAGACGATAGAGAGTCTCGATCTTCGCGCGCCACGCGACGAAATCGGCCGGCTCGCTCGACAGCACCTCCTCGAACGCGCTGAGCGCCGCTTCGAGCTTTCCGGCACGGAGAAACGCGTCTCCCTGCCGGCGGCGCTCGATGATGCTGGCGGGCTTCTTCTTCTCGCCAGCTTCCGACGCCGAAACGACTCTCGTCGAGACTCGCCCCTTCCCTTCGACGAGCTCGATCTCCCTCTCGTCATCCGGAGACTCGAAGTCCTCGAGGTAACCTCCAGGCCAACGCACCGTGACGTCGGCGACGCGTTCCTCCGATCGCAACCCGAACGTGACGACGCGTTCGCACTGAGAAAAATAGCTCGAGGCCGCACGAAGGGTTCGGCGAAGGCGGCGCTCCCCGGCCCTCGAGGCCAGACGAACCTCGACCTCGGCACCGATCGCGTCGCGATGGAGCTTCGTCGCTCGAAGCCGAACGCGAAACGCACCGCCGGCGCGCGCACCGTCGTTGCGAAAGAGCCGTGCTTGACCCTGGTTCTCCGTGATCACGACGTCGAGATCGCCGTCGCGGTCGTAATCCGCGGCCGCGAGCGCACGACCCAAGCGAGGTCGGGAAAGCAAGGCATCGTTCGGTGAGTCGAACGTCGACCAGGCTCCGCCCTCTCGCCCGCGAAAGAGCTGCGCCACTTGCTGGTACGGCACCTTCGTCTTCTCCGCGAGATCGAAGACATGCCCGTTGACCTGCAGGAGATCGATCTCGCCGTCGAGATCGAAGTCCTCGAGGACGAGTCCGAACGTCACTCGATCGAGCGACTTCTTCCCGATGTCGCTCGCGAGTGAACGCTCGACGAAGTAACCCTGACCGTCGGTGACGTGAACCGTGGTCGGCTCGCCCGAAAAGTTTCCGATCGCGACAACGAGCGGACCGTCGTTCTCCGTCCACACGCTGTCGATGCCCATCCCGGCGAGCGCCGCTCCGTGACCGTCGGTCGCGAAGCCCGAAATCAAGCCGCGATCCTCGAAGCGGCCGTCCCCGAGATTCACGAGGAGGAAGTTCGGCACGGAGTCGTTGGCGACGAGGAGGTCGGGGTATCCGTCACGGTCGTAATCCTCGGCGACGACGCCGAGCGCCTTCCCCTCGAGCTTCGACAGCCCTGCAGTCGCGCTCGCATCGGCGAACTTGCCGCCACCGACGCCACGAAAGAGCCGCGGCGCCGTCGCGGGAAACATCGCCACTGGGCAGTACTGCTTCTCCGCCGTTCCGAAGCGACACTCGTCATCGCGTTCGCGATCCGGAGACCAGTCGACGTAGCCTCCGACAAAAAGGTCGAGTTCGCCGTCGAGGTCGTAGTCGAAGAAGGCGGCCGCCCCGACCCAATCCCACTCGCTCGGAAGTCCCGAGTCACCCGTCACGTCGACGAAGCGACCGGCGTCGTTTCGCAGGAGTCGGCAATCGTCGAGCCCGTAGAGGAAGATGTCCTCGTCTCCGTCGGAATCCATGTCCGCGGAGACGAAACCCATCCCGTACATCGCGAGGTCGAGACCCGCTTCCCGCGTGACGTCACCGAAGGTTCCGTCGCGCCGGTTGCGATAGAGCTTCGAGGTTTTCGTCACATCTTTTTCGCCGACGAGCGAGTTGCCGTTGACGAGGAGGAGATCGGGCCAACGGTCACCGTCGTAGTCGAGCCATCCGGCGCCGGGCCCGAAGGTCTCGGGATTGAGTCTCTGGCCTCGCGCGCCCGATTCGTGGACGAATGCGACGCCTGCGTCTTTCGTCACGTCCACGAACATCGCTGAGACTGCCTCCGCCTTCGACGAGGGCCCATCGGCTCCATCGGAGCGCTCGACCTCGTCACGACATCCGATCGAGACGACGCACAGAATGAGGCACGCGTAGATCGACGCGAAGAAACGTATGTTTGTGTTTCGCGCGAGAAGCATGAGATACTGGCTCAAGGTTCGGTCTTGGTCTAAACGTGGTCAACAGTTTTCGAGAGGGAGGGAAACGGAATGACTCGACGTCCCGTTTCTTCGTACACGTTCATCGTTTGCGCTTGTGCATGCTTGTTCGTGACAGCGACGGACGCGCAAGACACGCGCATTTTCCGCAACACCCCCGAGACGATCGCCATCTGGGAGTTCAACGATCTCCCCGGCGCCCCGGGCGACGCGATTCCAGACGGCACGGTCATCCCGGATCTCTCAGGAAACGGCCGCGACGCTGTCGCCAAGAACAACGCGAGCGCTCAGATCAACATCGCGGGCAATCCGCAGCGTGACGACGCCTGCGGCCCCGGCGATCTCGGCGCTCGTCGAGTCGGAGGCGCCGGAGCCGCCCACGTCGCGACTCGCGACGATACGGCATCCGCTTTCGAGTTTTCCGAGGATCAGAGCTTCTCCTTCGAGCTCCTCGTCGTTCGAGACGAAAACGTCGGAACGCAGAACTGGGGAATCCTTGCCGGCACGTGGCACAGTCGCACGCTCCTCGACGACGGCGGCTCCCCCAACGAACAGGGTGCCTGGTACGGCTACGGTTTCATCCGCCACAACGAACAGAACGGCTGGCGGCTCAATCTCTCGCCGATCAACCCCGACCGCACCTTTACGCCGAGCTTCAACGAGGCCGTCTCCGAGCCGTTCGACATTCCCGCCGGCGAGCACTACGTCGCGACGAGTGTCAATCGAGAGACCGGAATCGCGACGGTGTACCTGAACGGCACGGAAGTCGCCTCGGTCAGCGTCCCACCAGGTCGCGCGTTCTACACGCCGACCGACTACGAACCCGCGAATTTCGCGTTCTTGACCGGCGTCGATGATGTCACCCGCGGCGCGTATCGAACGGCACCGACCGGATACGCGATCAGCGCTGCCCGTGTGCAGTCTCGCGCCTTGACCTTCGAGGAGGTCGAGGAGAACGTCTTCCTCCTCGAAGACTGCATCCCGATCCCGTTCGGTGATGCGTCGATCAACGCGATCCTCTCGGCGTCGAATCTCGAGCCACTCGTCGGCGAGTGTGTCGGCCTCTCCGGCGCGAGCAGCGAGCCGTCGGAAGGCGAGACCATCACGACGTACGAATGGCGCATCGGCGAGGGCGGCTTCGAGGAAGGTGCGGCGGAACGTGAGATTTCCTTCGACGCCCCGACATCCGTCGAGGTCACGCTGCGTGTCACCGACTCGGCCGGAAACCAGGCGTCTCGCTCGACGACGATCGTCGCCGGGCACCCGGCGCCCACGGCGTCCATCGCGGTAAGCCTCGACGGCGCGCCTGCCGGTGGCGACCGCATCTGGGTCCGCGAAGGCACACCGATCCAGTTCGACGGATCGGGCTCTGTGACCCCGATTCCGGGAACCGCGCTCGCATGTCCGCGCGCGGACGGAGTCGTCCTCGATGCTCCGGCGATCACGGAGTTCAGCTGGGACGTCGATGGCGACGGTTCCGAGGACGCGACCGGCGCGTCGGTGGAGCTGCCGAATCCATCGGGACCCGACGACTTCACGGTGACGCTCACCGTGACGAACGCCGCCGGCGAATCGAGTGAGACGAGCGTCGACATTTCGGTCGTACCCGTCCCGAATATCAATCCGACCCCGGCCGGTCGCATCTTCCTCGAGACCGACGAGACGATCGGCATCTGGGAGTTCAACGACCTGCCCGGCGAGCCGGGCGACAACCTCGACGACGGCACGATCGTCGAAGATCTCGCTGGTGCCGGCCTCGACGCGATCGTCGAGGGGAACTTCGCCGAGGAAGGCCTCGATGCTTCCGTCCAAGTCGGTGCCGGCGACTCCGGCTTCGGCGAGACAAACCTCGCGGCACGCAAGCAGGTGCAAGCGCCCGGTCGACTCGCCGTCGACGATGCCGAGTCGTTCGAGTTCGGTCCGACCGACAACTTCTCGGTCGAACTCTACGTCACGCGCGACGATATCACGGGCGGCGAGAACTGGGGCGTCCTTGCCGGTACATGGCACAGTCGCACCCTGCTCGACGACGGCGCAGATCCGATCGCCAACGGGGCGTGGTACGGCTTCGGATTCGTCCGCAACGCCGAAGGCGGCGGCTGGCTCTTCAACATGTCGCCGATCAACGAAGACCGCACGTTCGCTCCGAGCTTCAACGAGGTCAAGACGGATCCGCCGGCAGACATCCCCGCGGGCTCGCACTACGTCGTCGCGACTGTCGATCGACAGAGTGAGCCGCCGATGGCCCGCATGTACATCAACGGCGTCCGAGTCGGCGAGGTCGACATGACGCCGCAGGCGGGTCTCGCGTTCTACACACCGGACGGTTACGACCCCGCACGGATGATGTTCCTCTCGGGTGAGGATGACGCCTCGCGCGGCTCCTATCGTAACGCGCCGACCGGCTACGGCATCGACGCGGCTCGCGTGCAGATGAAGGCGCTCAGCGCCGAGGAGGTCTCTGACAACCACCTCTTGATTCGCGCGGGCTTCGCCGCGGGCGGTCCGACGATCGTGCCGGAGGACTGCGGCAACGGAATCGACGACGATGGAGACGGTCTGATCGATTGTGACGATGACGACTGCGCCGAAGTCGGCCCGCCCGACTGCCCTCCGCCGGCGGACACCTTCGTTCGCGGAGACTCGAACTCGAGCGGCACGATCGACCTGACCGACGGCATTCGAACGCTCAACTTCCTCTTCACGGGCGGCCCCGAGCCGACGTGCCTCGACGCCGCGGACTCGAGCGATGACGGTCAGCTCGGCATCAACGACGCGATCCAGGTCTTCAGCTACCTCTTCACCGGAGGTCCCCCGCCGCAAGACCCCGCTCCGTCGAGCGCGAACTACCCGCCGTCCGACTGCGGATCCGATGCCACGAACGATGAACTCGACTGCGCCGAGCAGTCCCCGACCTGCTCTGACGTGTAGGCTGACGGAGCTGAAACGTAGGACTCCGGACTCCGAGAGCACGCCACGCTATTGACTTCGCGTGGCGTGCTGTCGATCCCGGAGGCAACGATGCTCGGGTCTTTCGGCGCACGCGCGCCGACCGGCGCCGTCGACGCCCGACGTCTACAGCGTGATCCTCCACGCGACCTCGTGGGGATCGTGGTCGCACAGCTACCTCGCGCAGACGACCGATCCTGATGTCTTCGCAGTCTCTCGGAAGATGTGGTCTCTCGTCTCTTCGATCGATGCTTAGATCGAGAGGCCCCTGCCGGGGTTCCCGGGTCTCAGCGCACGCCTCGCCTCGACGCCACGGAATCGCACACAGCTCCTCCTGCGGCGCAACCCGCACTCGCCGACCTCCTCGAAGCTCTTCGCGATCCGATGGCGAAGGTGCGCTTCGAGCTCGACGCCGCTGCCGAATCCGAGAGTCCTCGAGCCGAACGCTCGCTCGGTCAGGAGCGATCGAAAAACTCGCGTTATTTTTCGAGTCACTGCGTCGTTTCCCCCCTGTCCTCGCGAGACGAAATCGTGCAAACTGCGACTCGAGATCTGACCCGACGCGATAGGGAACGCACGAATGGGCTTGGGCGCCTACCTGGTCACCGACCAAGAATCCGACGATGTCCTCTGGAACGGCTACGCGCTTGCCGACGACGACATCGCCTCTGTCGCGGAATTCGGAGAGGTCGACTCTCCCGAGGCCTTCCTCAATGAAGACGGGAGTGGGGAAACCTGCTGGTTCGACATCGACAAAGGTCTCAGCTGGCTCAGCGAGCTGCGCGCGATCGTCCTG
>CAYZGY010000229.1:0-10280 GCA_964478085.1 uncultured Planctomycetia bacterium | reverse complement strand
CCCCCCCCCCCCACCCCCCCCGGCGCCCCCCCCCCCCCGGGCCCCCCGCCCCCCCGCGGGGGGGGCCGCCGCCGCGGTGAACGCGGCCGCCACGAGCAGCGGCACGATCCAGCCGCGAGCGGCGGCTGCCGTGGGCGGTGGGGTGCTGAGCCACGACGAGAGCGCGCGGATGCCGTCCGCGAGTTGCTCGGGGGGCCGGTCGCCGAGATCGCGCGCCTGTTGTGCCAGGCGTTGATCGGTATCGGCGAGGCGTTGACTGCGAACGCGCCACTGTGCCGCCTGCTCGCGGTGCATGACGACATCGCGGGCGTACCTGGCCATCTCATTGCTCGGCACGTTGCTGAGCGAATCGAGCGCTGCGTTGCTCATGTTCGCGGCGATCTTCTTCCGGTGCGCGTTGAGCTTGTCCTGCGCCCCGTCGCAGTCGGCGATCGCCTGCCGGACATCACGGTGGGCGTCTCGCATGTCCCGGAGATCACCGGCAGCGGCTTGCAGGACCTCATTCGGAACACCGTCCCCGCGCAGGCTGGTCGCCGATTGTGCGTGCTGTGCCGCGAGCAGATCCGCGTCGGCATCGGTGCGCCGCTTCCGGGCTGCCGTGAGGTCGCCGCGCAGCTCGTCGAGGCGCTCGCGTTCGTTGCCCGTCAACCGCTCGAGTCCCTTGTCGAACTTGTCGAGTTTCGCGTTGATTTCCGCTGCGTCATCGGCCGCCTTGTGATACTCGAGCGCATCCTCGAGTCGGCGCCGCTCTTCGTCCGCGGCCCGCGCTTCCGCGCATGCGGCTTCCATTTGCTCGATACTCGATGAAGCAGCGTGGAGCTGTTTCTCTTCGCTCCGTGCCTCGTTGAGGCTCTTCTCGGCCTTGCCGAGTTCGCTGCACAGCTTCCGCGGCTGGCTCGGGCTGCCGTTGAAGTTGAGCTGGCTGCCCGCCGTATCGAGGTCGTATCCGCCCAGCATCTCCTGCGCGATACGCTGCGCGAACGCCGCGTTCGCGTCGGCGTCGGGCCCGCTGTCACCAAGCAGTTCACGCAGGCCGAGCCAGTGGTGGGGACGCGACTCGGCGCTGGGCAAGGGCGGAGGATCGGCCGCGGCGCCGTCACGCCGCCACGTCGCGTGGCCCGCATCGAGGTCGACATCCCACGTGTGCTCGTCGAGCTGCCATCGGCCGGTGATGGTCGGGCGCTCGAGGGTCGTCACCGCCGGCCAGATGAGCGCGAGGAGCGACTTGCCGGTGAGCGACTTGCCAGCGCCGTTGGGGCCGTGAATCAGGTTGATGCCGGCCGAAAGTTTTTCGATCCGGAAGCCGCTGCCTCGGGGAATGCCGGGCAGGCGATCAATGTCGATCATCTCGAAACGCAACGTGCGCATCTCAGCCCTTCTCCGTCACGAGGTGCACCAGCAGTGCCTCAACCTCTTTGCTGATCGCCGCCCGCAGGGCCGATTCATCGCCGCGGCGCTCCTCGGCGACGTTGCTGTACACCGGTGCCTGTCGCTGCTTCCAAATGGCACCCTTGACCGATCGGGCGAGTGAACGCACGCGTTCGCTCATCTCCTCGAGCGGTTTCTCCTCCCGCAGCTCCAGGAGCACCGACGCCAGCATGCCCGGCGGGGTCTGGTGGCGAGCGAGCGCGTCGAGGTCGATCTTCGGCAGCACGCGCAGGGTGACGCCGTCGATGGTGCATTGCACGCCTGAACGTGACAGGTTGAAGTCTTCGCGAATGCGCTCGGCGAGCTCTTCAAGTTCGTCCGCGATCGACGTCTGTCCCGAGAGCGTGAGTCGCAGCATCAGGTGACCGAGCCGGTCTCCGCCCTCACTGGCCGCCTTGTCGGTGAATGCCGCCACCTGCTGGCGCACGCGCGAATCGAACTCACCGGGATCCTCGATGCCGCTCACGTCGATCGGAAGCGTGTCGTAGCGCACGGTTGAGAGCGGTGCCTGGCGAATGGCGCGGCATCGTCCAGCGTCGAACTCGATCACGACGGCGCCGTGCACGCCCGTTTCGCCGGGGTCGAGCGCCTGCGGTGAGCCGGGGTAGAGGATGAACGTTCGGTCGTCGGGTTGTCTCGTGCTCGGGACGTGGATGTGCCCGAGCAGCCAGCCGGCGACGGGTTTGCTGTACATCTTCGCGCTCGGCAGCGGGGCGTACACGCTGTCGGCGACGTCGAGATCGCCGTGCACCATGACGAGCGTGGGCGCGCTGCCGGCCGCCGGAAGGTCGTAGGAATCGACGGGGGACGTCCGCGCCGTCTCGCGCGGGAAGGACCAGCCATCGATGTGGATCACGGGGGTGCCATTTGCTTCGAGCGTGAAGCGCTCCCAAGTACCGTCTCGACCGAGCAGGCGGAACTGGTCGGTCTCGAGCTGGTCGGCGAGCCGGGGCATCGCAGCGTAGTCGTGATTCCCGCTGACCGCGAGCGTCATGATGCCTGCTGCGGCGAGCCGCCCGAGTCCGTCCTGGAGCGGCCCGAGGGCCTGCCAAAACTCATTGTTTCCGTCGGCCACGTCGCCGGTCAGGCAGACGAGATCGGCCTGCTCGCTCAGCGCGAGGTCGACGATGCGCCCGAATGCGGCGCGCGCCGACAAGTCGGCGACGTCACCGGTCGAGATCCGCGTTGAGACCCGACCAATATGCACATCGCCCGCGACAACGATCTTTACCCGGCTCATGGTTCTGGAGGATAGGAGCTCTCGTCCGGACCAACAAGCCCGTGTGGTCAAAATACTCGAGCGTCCGTCAACGGAGCAAGTTGCGTGTCGGTACCGTTGGACTCCGGGTCCTTGAATCCGCCTCTCGTTGTCGCTGACAATCTCGTGAGACGAGAAGGTCGGAGGGCGCATGGACTGGAAGCCGATGCAGGTTTACGTCACCGGGTCGGTCGACGAGGAGCTTCTCCTGCGAAACGAGTACCTCGCCGCCGAGAATCGAGTCCTCCGCGACCAAATCAAGGGGCGGTCGAAGCTGACCGACGGCGAGCGCCGAACTCTGGCCGAGATCGGCAAGAGGTTCGGGCGTAAGGCCCTTGTGGAGGTCGCGAGCATCGTGAAGCCCGAGACGATTTTCGCTTGGCACCGGCGGCTCGTCGCCAAGAAGTTCGACTGCTCGAAGAACCGTGAGTATCCGGGAAGGCCGCGAGTAGCTCTGGAAGTCGCGGAACTGGTGGTCCGCTTCGCGAAGGAGAACCGTGACTGGGGCTATGACCGGATCGCCGGTGCTCTCGCGAACCTCGGGCACGAGATCAGGGGCCAGACGGTCGGAAACATCCTGAAACGCCACGGCATCCCTCCGGCCTCCGAGCGCAAGAAGACGACGACGTGGCGCGAGTTCATTCGGTCGCACATGGACGTGCTAACGGCGACGGAATTCTTCACAACCGAGGTCTGGACGAAGTGCGGGCTCTCGACTTACTACGTGCTGTTCTTTGTCCATGTGGCGACGCGCCGGGTTCACATCGCGGGTGTGACGCCAAGCCCGAACGAGGCCTGGATAACGCAGATCGCCCGAAACGTGACAATGGCGGACGTGGGATTCCTCGCGAGCAGTCGCTACCTGATCCACGATCGCGACAGCAAGTACTGCGCGTCGTTCGACGATACGATCGAGGCCGTCGGCGTGAAGCCGGTCAAGCTTCCGGCGCGCAGTCCGAATTTGAACTCGTTCGGGGAGCGGTGGGTGAGATCAGTCAAAGACGAGTGTCTATCGAAGCTGATTCTGTTCGGCGAGGCGTCGCTGCGCAGCTATTCGCCACAGCCTTACGGACTTTTAACCGGTGAATCTCCGCACGGAACACCGTCGCCGACGGCGCGGGCTGGGAAAAACAGTCTGACCGAATCCGTCAGCGCGTTTGGGGCCTCTCATGAATCCCACAAAACAGAGAACGTGTCGATGTCAGCAACCCCGCCTCGGGGAGACCATTCCGCAGCGTCGAGTTACCCTTTTGTGTCCCTGGTCCAAACGTGTTTGAATGTGTCCCAGCGGAGGGTGGCCGAACTGGGAACGGTCGTATCTCTACGGTTTGGATACGTTGAGTCCGTGATTTCGACCCCGTACCGGTGGTTTTGAAACCACTGTAGGCTTACCCCTACCCAGGGTTCGAATCCCGTCTCTCCGCCATAAATCTTTATGGTGTTGAATCTTGCGGCAGCTCCCGGCAAGCCCCGACCCTTCCGATTTAGCCCGCATTCGGCCATTGTGTCCCTGATGTTACCCTTTTGCTTCGAAGTGCCGAGCCCGGCCTTCGGCAGCGTCGGGCCGACCTGGGACGCTCGCTGAGCCAATTCACACCGCGAATCCCCCATCCGAAGCGGGGAGAAAGGACGGGAGCGATGTCCGAAGCCAAGGAAGGCAGTCGGGTCAAGGTGCACTACACGGGGACGCTGAGAGACGGAACGGAGTTCGACAGCTCGGAAGGACGCGACCCGCTCGAGTTCACGGTCGGCGCCGGGCAGATGATCGCCGGTTTCGACGCAGCGGTGCGTGGCATGGCGGCCGGGGATACGAAGACGTTCGAGCTCGAGCCGGCCGAGGCCTACGGCGAGCACCGCGAGGAGCTCGTCGGCGAGGTTCCGAAGGACCAGCTGCCCGAGGGCATGACGGTCGAGGTGGGCCAGCAGCTGCAGATGACGCAGCCGAACGGTGCGCCGCTGGTGGTCAATGTGACGGAGGTCGGGGACGAGTCGTTCAAGATCGACGCGAATCATCCGCTCGCGGGCAAGGAGCTGATCTTCGAGATCGAGATCGTCGAGGTGGCGGAGTTGGCGTGAGGCCTCTGGCGCCGTAGACGAATTCTGCCGAATCCTTCGATCTGGACACACGCGCGTTGCGTTCCACGCGGAGGGGGCTACGATCCCTTCTGGCGCCATCGGATCCTTCACAGCACCTCTTCCGACGAGGTGCACCCTGGCCGAGCCCATTCGGGCGAACGGCCGCTAAGGCCTGCTTATCTCCCATCTACTCTCACCTGCGCTCTCGAGTGTAAGCCGGTCCAAGCGCTTTTCGGGGTCAGGTTCCCGACCTCGAGTTCACGGATTCCCTCGACGACGTGGAACAGGACGAAGTCCTGTCGGTTCCTTCCCCGTCTCGTTCCCGCCCATCGCCGACGTCGAGCGCCTGGAGAGTGAGTGCTCTGCGCGTGACTTCGGCACAGAAAGGAGAAGAAGTTGAAGATTCACGTCGGAAACCTGGCGCTCGCCACGACCGTGGATGAGATTCTCGAGCTCTTTTCCGAGTTCGGGCGCGTCACTGACGTAGAAGTGCTCATGGACCGCCACACGGGAGAATCGAAGGGGTTCGGTTTCGTTGAAATGCCGGCGAAGCTCGAGGCGCGCACGGCGATCCACGCTCTTGATCTCAAGGAACTGAACGGTCGCTCGCTGACAGTGACCGCTGCTCGCCCCCGTGGCGGCAGACGTTGAATTCATGGCGGCAAGCGCGACGAGCTTCGCTCTTGTGGGACCAGTACCCGAATCATCTTTGGAGAGATTTCATGGGTTTCGACATTCACATCACCCGGGCCGCGCACTGGTGTCGTTCGGCAGGATTCGAGATTTCATCAAAGGAATGGACCGATTTCATCGCGGCTACCTCGTGGCTCACCTTCGACGAGAGCAATGGCCCCTTCGCTGCGGTTTGGACCAGTCACCCGGATCCGCAGGTGACTGCTTGGTTCGACTGGTACGACGGAAACGTGTACACCACGAACCCCGACGCGCATCTGGTCGAGAAGATGCGCGAGATCGCCTCCGCCTTGAACGCTCACCTCCAGGACGACGATGGCAAGTCGGTCGAGGAGCCCTCTTCGGATCGATTGAGCTGGGTGGCAGAGTCTCGATCTCTCTAAGCGAATTCCGAGGTGACGATGGACGACCGACTCGGCCAATTGATCGAGGAAGCCAAGCGGACTGGACCGATCACTTACGATCGTTTCAGCGAGATCTTTCCGGAAGACTCGACCACTCCGGATCGGATCGATCAGATCTTCAGTGCTCTCGAGGCTCACGGGGTCGAGCTTCAGGACGGAGACGATTCCGAAGATCTCGGGCTCGGTGATAACGATCCTACCGGATCACAGGAGACGATTGACGACCCGGTTCGGTTGTATCTCTCCCAGATGGGTGAGATACCACTCCTCAGTCGCTCGGAGGAGCTTCTCCTCGCCAAGACGATCGAAACCGCTCGCCATAGATTCCGTACGCAGCTCTTCGGGAGCGGTCTCGTGCAGCATGCGGTCATCGACGTGATCGGGCAGATTCTCCGAGGCGAGATCGTCCTTCACAAGGCGGTTCGGGTCACGGCTTCGAACAACGACGGCCCTCACAAGGATGAGGTTCTACAGCTTCTTCGAACTAACGTGGAGACGCTCACGAAGCTTAGCGAGGATGCGGATTCACGATATGCGTCGAGGAACGGTGATTCGCCAAATGGGCGTCTGACCGAGAGGGACCAGAAACGTTGCGAGCGGTGCGCCGCAAAAGGGGCGGTGCTGATCGGAGAATTGAACTTTAGGGGGACGCTCGTCAAGCGGTTCCGCTCAGAGCTCAGACGCCATGCCCAGAGGTTGGTTGCGGTCGAAGAGCAACAAGCTCGGATCGACGACGCTCGTAGAAAAGGAAAGCGAAGACTCCGACTCGACGAACGTCAGCGGCTCGCCGAGCTGGCTTTGCAGCAGCAAGCGTACGAACGGGACGCGGTCGAGACGGCTTCAGCGCTCCGGACGAGAATCGAGACCATGAATCACTGGTCGGACGAGTGCGATCACGCGGAGCGCAGGCTGTCCGCGGGGAATCTCCGACTCGTGGTGAGCATCGCGAAGAGGTATCGAAACCGTGGCCTCACGTTTCTCGACCTGATTCAGGAAGGAAATACCGGGCTCATGAAGGCGGTGGAGAAATACGACTACCGCCGTGGCTTCAAGTTTTCGACCTACGCGACGTGGTGGATCCGTCAAGCGATAACGCGAGCGGTCGCCGACCAGGCGCGAACGATTCGAGTTCCCGTTCACATGATCGAGGCGATGAGCCGTGTCCGCTATGCGAGTCGTGAGCTGATCCATGCTCTTGGACGTGAGCCGACGATCCCAGAAATCGCAGCTGCCGTAGAGCTCTCCGAGGACGAAGTTCGTCGTGTGATGAGAACGGGTCGGCACGCCGTGTCCTTGGATCGACCCATCGGGGATGGGGACGACAGCCACGTAGGAGAGCTCTTAGAAGACAAGAAGGCCGTCTCGCCGGTTCGGGTCGCGACGCACAGCCTTCTTCGGGACAAGTTGGCGGAGATTCTCGAGACTCTCAGTTACCGTGAACGGGAGATCATCAAGCTTCGTTTCGGTCTGGGCGACGGAAAGACGTACACGCTCGAGGAGATCGGCAAGATTTTCAAGGTAACTCGTGAACGAGTGCGCCAGATCGAGAGCAAGTCGATTCACAAGCTCCAGAATCCCTCGCGCAGTCGCGAGGTCGAGGGGTTTCTCGAGTCGTTGTGAAGCGCACCGGCAGTCGCGGAGGAGTCGTTCACGATCGATGCGAATCATCCCTTGGCGGGCAAGGAGCTGATCTTCGAGATCGAGGTGGCGGAGTTGGCGTGAGGTTGCCCGTGTGGGGCGCGAGGTTGCGACGGGCCGCGTCGTGCGATCCGCTGGGCGCGGTGGGCGGAGCCGAGGGCGAGGGGGCGTGCACGGGAACGTGGTCGTTGTAGGGGGCGACCGGTCGAAGTCAGTAGTTGGCAGTGACAAGGGAAAAGGAAAGGGCGTGATCGGCGAAAAGGAAAGTCGTCACGAGGAATGCGACGAGCCGGACCCAATTCCATCTCATGTCGCCCGCTTTCTCGGCCATTCGTCCGTCTCGGGGTCGTAAAGAACAAGTGACTCGGGGTCGAGCAGCTCGAAGGCGGCCTCCAGCAGGGTGGAGGGAGGTTCCGACATCGAGTCGTCGCCCAGCAGATCCAGCTCGACCTCGGTCTCGAGTACGGTCACTCGTACCTCCGCCGTCGAGAGTCTGCGCAGGAAGACCGCGCGGCCCTCGTGCTCTGCCGCGATCTCGAAGCCGTCCGATTCCAGCTTGGCCAGCAGTGTCGAGCGAGCCGTTGGGGAGAGCCGAAGGTGATCCATGTCATCGAGGTTTCCACCGTCGGCGCTGAACCGCGAGACGGCATCGGGGAAGAAGATCAGCGTCCGGCGCACGTCACCCCGACCGGGATCAGCGAATTTCGCCCACAGACGAGGAAGCCTCCGTTCGAGCTCTGCCGAATCCTCCTTCCAAGGAGTGCCCGCCGGGTCGCCCGGTCTTCCCGAGACGGCAGTCGACGGCCGAGAGTCTTCGAGTCGCCTCACGGTCAGCTCGACATCTGTCGGCCACTCGATTTCATCCTCGTAGTAGCCGCTGTCGTCGCAGAGCGACGTGAGATCGACATCGTCCGCAAGATCGGCCAGGCAGTCGGGATCTTCGACCACCTGATCGAAGAGCTCGTCGGGCATTGTGAGCAGGGCTGCCTTGAAGTCATCGAAGCCATCATCGCTACAGCCGCCGTTGATGATGTAGGCCGCCGCCCAAAGATCCCATGTATGGGCACGCCGAATCCGTTCTGAGTTCGAGCTCTTGGGCCACCACTTGGAGAGCCAACGGAACATGTGAGTCCCGTGGAGCGTGAAGCGCAAGCTGCGACAGAAGCACCGCCGCGACGGGCTCCGAGCGGAGACGTGACGCTCCATCGTAATCGATCGACGAGTCGGGTCGACGACTTTCCGTAGTAAGCGACGTAGCCATCTCTGTCGGCAGCCCCTTCCTTCAGATAGGATGTCCCGTCGCACAGAACACAGGGAGTGTCTATTCGAAACGAATTCAGCAACGAGGGATCCACGATGCATTGGACGAATCTCGGAAAAGTGATGGCCGTCTTGGCCCTGTTCGTAATCACTCAGCCCGTCGCGGCGTCGCCGAAGGATGCTCCGGCGAAAAAGAAGCCGGGCTACGACAAGACGAAAGACCTCGGCATCAAGGCTCCCAAGGGGGCTGACGTCCTGTTCGATGCCACGCAGAAGTCGATCGACCAGAATTGGGAGATGTGGCCGAAGAAGGACATGAAGATCACTTGGTCGCTGGTCAAGAGCCCTACGGACAAGACCATGGTTCTGATGACCAACGGCGGGAAGAGCTGGGGAACGCATGACCTGGTCACGAAGAAGAAGTACAAGGACTTCGAAGGTCACGTCGAGTTCGTGCTGATGGGCAAGCGTGGCGACGACAAGGTCGAGGGCTACTCGAACAGCGGTGTCTACCTGCAGAATCGCTACGAGATTCAGATCGAGTCGCCCAAGGGCAAGAACGCGGCCCAGCCGTACAAGTGGAAGATCGGCCCGCACGGCATCGCCGCGTTTTGCATGGAGCGGGTTCCGGACGTCAACGCGTGGCGACCGAACGGGAAATGGCACTCCTTTCACTTCAAGTTCCGAGCCGCGCGCTGGGACGGTGACAAGCAGCTCGAGCCGGCGCGAGCCACGGTGTGGTGGAACGGCGTCAAGGTGCACGACAACGTCCAGATCAAGAAGGCGAACGGCGGCATCAAGGTCACGCCCGCCCTCGGTGGTCTCAAGCTCCAGGAGCACGGCCAGGATGTCCGGTATCGAAACGTCTGGATGCGTGAGCTGAAAGCCGAGAAGAAGTAGCCGGCCGAGGGGCAGAGCTCCCTTCTTTCCTCCCGAGCGGTGTTCGGGAGGAAAGAAGGACTCTTCGCGATTCCTTCGGTCGAAGCGGAGTCGAGAACGTCAGTCGACGCGAAGCGTCGACCTTGACGACGACAGCCATGTTCGAGATCGGGAACTCGATCACCATGTGCGTGTTGGTCGTCGACTCGAGGCTCTTCGTCTCTGGAACGATCTTCTCGAGCGAGAACTCCAGAGTAGCCGTCGTGGAGGTCTTCATCCGGTTGAATCGGTTTCCCGCTAACTGTTCTGTCTTGGGGGCGTGAAAGGCCTGAGTGGCGCGCTCGACGTTCGCCGTGACCGTCCCCTGGCCGTCTTCGAGCTTCGTGAACTCGTAGACGGCGTCGTACGTCGTGGTCACCCCCTGTGTCTCGACGGCTCGCGTCACCGACCATTTCGCGCCGACTTCGATCGGAGCCTTGGGAAACGGGATCCCGAGCTCGCGTGCTGATTGTCGCGGCCGGTGGCTAGCAACCACTCGACCCTACCAGCCTCCAAAAACGAGCTCGAGCGTAGCGCCGACCCGGTTCCCCCGGGTCGACGCGGAGATCGAGCCACGCGGCGCATCGCCGCGTCGTGACGTCATC
>CAYZGY010000228.1:0-10292 GCA_964478085.1 uncultured Planctomycetia bacterium | reverse complement strand
CGTCTTCAAGGAAGGCCGCGTCGTCCACGCGAACGCCCTCCCGAATCAGAGACTGGGCGCACGCCTCGTCGAAGGTGGCTACATCACGCAAGAGCAGCTGAATGAAGCCTTGATCCTCCAGAAGGAATGCCGCCGCCACGTCCCCCTCGCCTCGCTGCTCGTCGAAAACGGCACGGTCGACAAGGACCTTCTCGAAGCCGAGACCATACGCCACATTCGGGACGTCTTCGACTCGATCCTCGCGTGGGATCACGGACGCTGCACCTTCAAGCCGAACGGAGTCCCCGACCGGCTCACTGTCCTCGAGGACGGCCTCGGGACCGAGGAGCTCCTCCTCGGCAGCATCATCTCCCGAGACGACAAGGACCAGAGCGAAGGCTACGAAGAGCTCTACGACGAGGAGACCGAAGAAGAGCTCCTCGCGTTCATTCCCTGATCGGCTCGCCAGATCGCCTCAAAGGCTCGAGCTGCACGGTTTTTCGAGGTCCCCGGCTCGCCTTCGCGCATCCGCAGTCCCCGGTGCCATTGGACGCCGTCGACCGCAACTTGCGCGCTAATCGTACGTGGTGGCGAACGACGTAGGCCGACGCGACCGCGACGGCGAGAACGACGACAGTAACCTCGAAAGCGACAGGCATTCGATCGTTCCTCAAAGAACGGGAAACTCGGGCTCTTTACCCGCAAGCACGCGCACGACGTCGCGCGCGACCATCGAGCAGCCGACGAAGCTCTCGTGACTGCCGCCTCCTCGGTGAGGCGTGAGAACGACGTTCGGCAGGTCGAAGAGAGGATTGTCCGCGGACGGCGGCTCGACCTCGTAGACGTCGAGCCCGGCGCCGGCGATCTCTCCGTTTCGCAGCGCACCGTTGAGTGCAGCCTCGTCGATGACCGGTCCACGCGAGACGTTCGCGATGTAGGCCGTCGACTTCATCAAGGAGAATGCTCGCGCGTCGATCAAACCGCGCGTGCTCTCCGAGAGATTGACGTGCAGCGTGACGAAGTCGCTCTCCCGCAAGAGCTCGTCGAGCTCGACGCGCCGTGCCCCGAGCTTCGACTCGGCCTCCTCGCGAGCGACCTGGTCGTGGTACAGGACATTCATCGCGAAGCCGCTTCGGCCGATCTCTGCGACGCGATACCCCGTGCGGCCGAGGCCGACGACGCCGAGCGTCTTCCCGAGGAGCTCGGGACCCGGCGTGTTCTCGGGTTGGCGAAAGCGCGCCGCTCTGGCATCGCGATCACCGGGCAGCAGCGACCGAACGAGCGCGAGGAAGAGCATGAATGTGTGCTCCGCGACGGGCTCGACGATCGGAAGCGGCGTGTTGACGACACGAACGTCGTGCTTGCGCGCGGCGTCCAGGTCGACGTTGTCGAACCCGACGCCGACACGCCCGACGACGCGGATGCTCGGTGCGAGCTCGAAGAAACGCTCGTCGAACGGCAAGGAAGCGTTCGCGACCACCCCGACGCAGGACGGAGCCTCGCGAAAACTACCCGCCGGATTCTCTTCGGCGATGACGATCGGCTCGTAGCCCGCGTCTACGAGGAACGCGGTCGCGTCGTCGTGGATCACGGTGTTGACCAGGATTCGGCTCTTCGCGGTCATGCGTCCTCTGTGTGGCAACGAGAGGACGTTATACCGGACCTAACGAGCCTCGGAAAGGGAAAGAGAACCCCGTCGCCGACGGCACCAGAGGATCTTGATCAAGGCCGCAACCAGAGCGCAAGCGATCGTCGGCGTCATCGAGGCGAGAACCGGTGTGCGCTCGACGCGTGCACTACCGACCAGGCGGTCCAGGTCGCCTTCGAGCTCCTCGAGCTCTCCGTCCCGAGCGGTGAATGTGAGAAGATATGCACGGTCTCCCGTGACCAGAAACTGGAGCTGCTCGACAGTCTCTCCTCCCGACTCGAGCTCGGAGCGAATTCGGTAGGAAGGTGCCCCGTCGAGGTGCACACAGTCCATATCACGAACCTCGAAGCGCTCGACGCCGGGCTCCCCGCGAAAGCTCTCCTCGAACGCCCGACGCGCCTCGGGCAGGTGCCCCGCGGTCACGAGAGGGAAGTGATCGAGGCGTCGGAGCTGCGCAGCGGCACGCGGAAGAGACTCCCCTTCCGTCCCGGGCAAGATCGCGCTCAGCGAAGACTCCTCGATACCCGTCACGGTCCAGACGCCCTCGATACCGTCCGATAGCTCGAGCGAAAAACCGTCGACCTCGACTCGCTCCGCGCTTCGCGCGAGTGCCGAGAATGCCACGACGAGCATCGATACTTGGAAGGTCCGGTAGAGCGAAGACGGAGACATCGCAGGTTCCCTTTCGCCCCCGCGCGGCCGAGTTCTCGGCCCCGTCTCACCCACGTTCGCATCTTTCGGGTCGTTCGAACGTCCCGGAAGTTCCGAGGACGTTGCTCAAGTTCCAGAGAACTATCCGTCGGAATTCTGGAACGTGCAAACGGTCCGAAGACATCGTGTGCTTACCGGACCGCACGGGGCGTTACCGGACGTCGATGGGCCGAGAATGTGACATCGTCTCGGATTATCGCGCGGAGATCGGGTCTCGCGGCGGGTCGCCGCGACGTGAAGTCATCACGACTCAGGGAAACGATCTACCCACGCAATCACCCTCCGCCCCCCCAATCGATGCGCGCCGGCTGCCCCCCCCGACTCAGACGATCTCCGAATCGTCCTCGAAGCCGAAGCCCGGATCCTCGAATCCGAGGGAGTCGAGCACCGCTTGCTGCAGGTAGGTGAGAAAGTGCAGCAGAACGACGTTCTCCTCGTCGCAGCTCTGGAGATCGTTGTCGGCGCTCCAGTCGTTGTCCGTGATGTCGAGCTCGGTGCCGAGGTAGAGCCGCATGTCGTTGAGGAGACTGATCCACGGGTCGACCTCCTCGGGCTTGAGGTCGATCTCGATTCCCCAAGGATGGGTCTTGCGACGCGCGAAGGTCTTCTCGAAGAACTCGATCGCCCCCTTCTTGCGAGAGAGGAGGTCCTCGCCCATAAGCTTGCGATACTCGAGCTCCTCGTCCTCGTCTTCGTACGTGCGAGGGAAGAGACGATCGATGACGCGCTTGTTGAACTTCTCGTCCTCGAGCAGGCGTTTGAGTCGAAACGGAAGCGTCATCAGCACGATCCCCTCCGCGTGAGGGAGGCGGACCGCGAGGCTGCCGTCTTTGCGACGTTGGATGATCGGCATCGCGAGCTCAGCCCGTTTGCTTCTCGAGGGTCGCTTGGAGGCCGTACTGGTGCAGGCGACCGACGTAGTACTCGGCCTTCTCGCGCTCGACGGTGGAGACGACCGACTTGCCCGCCGTGTGAACCTCCATCATCAGCTTCGACGCGAGCTGTTCCGAGTATCCGAAGATCTTCTGAAAGACGTAGGTGACGTAGGACATCAGATTGATCGGATCGTCCCAGACGATGACGTTCCAGAGTCGATCGAGACGGACGTCCGTCTGCGTCTCGGGCTTCTCGACCGTCTGAGCGCCCGTGCCACCCCCGCCCTCCGCAGGGTCATTCCCGAACGGCTCGAGGATCATCCGCCCTTCTCCGTTTCGGGCGGAGTCTCCTGATCGACCACTGGAGTAGGCGTCGACTCCGCGGCCCCACCACCCTTCGCACCGGCAATGCCGGAATCTCCCTCGAGGCGAGCCATGACGGCCACGCACGTCGTGTCGCTCCAGATGTTGGTCGCGGTTCGCAGCATGTCGAGCGGTCGATCGATCGCGAGTAGGAGGAAGGTGCCCTCGAGCGGAAGTCCGAGGGCACTGAGTATCGTCGTCATCATCACGAGCCCGGCTGAAGGAATACCGGCTGCGCCGACCGAAGCCAGGAGCGCCGTGAACACGACCGTGATCTGCATGCCGAGCGTCAGCTCGAAGCCGCTCGCTCCCGCATAGAACTGCGCCAGGAAGATCACGCCGACGCATTCGTAGAGGGCGGTTCCGTCCATGTTGATCGTCGCACCGAGAGGCAAGACGAACGAAGAGACCTTGTTGCTCGCACCGCCCCGCTCCTCGACGGCCTTCATCGTGACGGGCAGCGTGATCGACGAGGACGACGTCGAGAACGCCATTAGGAGCGCGGGCCAGACGGCCTTCGCCCACTGCAGCGGATTCACCCGACCGACGAACCACAGGATGAGCGGCAGCGTGATGAACACGTGCACACCCAGCGCGAGCACGACGGTGAGCATCAGCATCAGCAGGTCCTTGAAGACATCGAGACCGCTGATTCCGACGACTCGCGCGAGGAGCGCGACCACTCCGATCGGCACGAGGCTCAGGATGGCTTGCGCGACGCGCATCATCACCTCGAAGCCAGCCTGGAAGAACTTCAGCAGCACTTCCCCGTGCTCGCCCCCGACCTTCGAGATGAAGACGCCGAAGAGAAGACTGAAGAAGATGACCTGGAGGATCATCCCGTTGTTCGTCAGAGAGTCACCGACGTTCTGCGGCACCATACGCAGGAGGATGTCGGCGAAGGGATTCCCTTCCCCGCCGAACTGCTGGGCCTCGACCTCGGCATTGAGCGGAATCTCGGCGCCCGTTCCAGGCTGGATCAGCGAGACGAGCACGAACCCGACGAGGATCGCGAGCATGCTCGTGATCACGTAGTAGATGAACGTGCGAAAGCCGAGTCGACCGAGCGATTTCGGATCCCCGATCGATGCGACCCCCGTGATCATCGACGTGACGATCAGGGGAACGATCAGCATCTGGAGAAGCCGCAAAAAGAGCTGCGCGATGTAGTCGAAGGGGCGGATATAAGCCGCGCGGTCCGACTGCGACCCCATGTCGGCCTTGATGTACGCGACCTTCTCGCGCTCGTCGAGAGCAGCGATCGACGGTCGCGAGAGCGTCAGCGCGACGGCCATACCGACCGGCGTCTCCGCCGCGATCTCCTCGAGCTGCTCGAGGCTCGACACCGCCGTCTTCCCGATCGAGACGAGCCGATCGCCGACCTGAATGTCGCCCTGGACCTTCTTCTTGTCCGCCTTGTCGACCTTCGTGACGACGAGACCGGACCAGCCGGCGTCCGCCCCTTCCGAGACCGTCCTCTCTTCGAAGGTCACCGCGCCGAAGTGCGGATCGGCGTCCGACAGCTGGATCAAGAGCCCCAAAGTGATGCCGACGACGATCGCGATCGCCACCTGCGTGTGAACGCCGAGCTTCCAAACCTTGAGATACTTCACTTCGACTCCCGACTCGGGAAAGGCCCGATTCTCGAGGACAGCGGCCGTTTTCGGGCGAATTTCGGTCGTCCCTTGGTATACGACGATCGCGAGTCGACAACAACGGCTTTTTGGGGTGCCCCGATCACCGCTTTTCCTTGCAAGACGGCGGCGGAATCTCCATCTTAGCGAGCTTCTTCCCCACCCCTGTCCGATCCTTATCATGCAAACTCACTCGTACGACGTCACCGTCATCGGCGCCGGTCCCGGCGGCTACGTGGCCGCGATTCGCGCCGCCCAACTCGGAAAGAAGGTCGCGATCGTCGAACGCGACCGCCTCGGAGGCGTCTGCCTGAACTGGGGGTGCATCCCGACCAAGGCGCTGCTCAAGATCGCGGAGCGCTACGAGTTCCTGCGCGAGGCCGACGAGTGGGGTTTCCAGGTCGGCGAATTCACTGTCGACTGGGACAAGGTCATCGAGCGCAGCCGGTCCGCCGCCGACAAGCTCTCGGGCGGCGTCCGATTCTTGCTGAAGAAGAACAAGATCGACGTGCTCGTCGGCACGGCGAAGTTCCTCTCGGCCAATCGTCTCGACGTCGAGACGCAGGACGGCACGCACACCGAGATCACGACGACGCACACGATCATCGCGACGGGTGCACGCCCAGCGATCCTTCCCGGAGTCGAGGCGGATGGCGAACGCATCATCACGAGCAAGGAAGCGATGGTGCTTCGCGAGAAGCCCGAGTCGTTGACGGTCATCGGAGCCGGCGCCATCGGGCTCGAGTTCGCGTACTTCTACACTTCGTTCGCTTGCCGCGTCCATCTCGTCGAGTACTTCCCGAACATCCTCCCGAGCGGCGACGAGGACGTCTGCCGTGCGCTCGCGCGCTCCTTCGAGAAGCGCGGTGTCGAGATCACGACCGGTGCGAAAGTCGAGTCGGTCGTCCGTCGTGGGGATTCGACGTTGACGACGATCGACGTCGACGGCGAAAAGCGCGAAATCGAGGCGGACGCAGCGCTCGTCGCGATCGGCGTACGGGCCAACATCGACGGCCTCGGCCTCGAGCGCATCGGCGTCCGAACCGACCGCGGCGCGATCACGGTCGACGGCCACTGCGAGACGAGCGTCAAGGGCGTCTACGCGATCGGCGACGTCAACGGCCCCCCGGCGCTCGCCCATGTCGCTTCGGCCGAAGGGCTCCAGGCCATCCACCACCTTGCCGGCAAGGATCCAGAGCCGATCGACCGTTCGTGTATCCCGGCCTGCATCTACTGCCAGCCGCAGGTCGCGAGCGTAGGAATGACCGAGAAGGAGGCTCGCGAAGACGGTCGCGAGGTGAAGATCGGCAGATTCCCCTTCACGGCCAATGGAAAGGCCGTCGCGATCGGCGAGACCGAGGGCTTCGTCAAGCTCATCGCCGACGAGGCCAGTGGCGAGATCCTCGGAGCGCACATCATCGGGCCCGAGGCGACCGAGATGATCGCCGAGCTGACGGTCGGCAAGCAAGCCGAGCTGACGCTCCACGATATCCACGGCACGATTCATGCTCACCCGACACTGTCCGAATCGGTCCTCGAAGCCGCTGCCGACTGGTGCGGCGAGGCGGTTCAGATCTGAGTCCCACTGGACAGAACACGTACAGAAACGGCCCATAACAGTGGCTACTCTTTCTGCTTGATCCACGCGCGTGCGAGCGGGAGAATCGCATCGACACTCCGGGGTAATGATTGCCGAGAGTTAGCACGCCCTCATGAAGAGCGTTTCCCGCACTTCGCTTGCAGCCCAGTACAAATCCGTCTTAGCGGGCTTTCCGCCTGCCTCGCGACGTGTGCTGCGGGACGTGTTTCAACAGTTGAGCGAACTGCCCGCGGACCTGCGACAACAGGCCGAGAGCGCGCTCGAGCGAGCGAACCGCAGCCTGCCCTCCTTGATCCGGGCCCGTGACGCTTGTCCGATATCCCCGTCCCTTCAACGCCTCGGCTCGCGCTCGCGCAACGGCGACTCGCTCGTCGAGGCTCTCTGTCGCAACGATTTCCTCCCCCACGATTTCACCATCCCGACGGGCGCCCAGATCGGCCGCAGCCTCGTCCTCGCGCGTGTCAACTTCCTCAAGAGTCTGCGCTACTGTGTCGAGTCGTCGAGCGCGGAATGGAAGTCGAAGGTCCTCGAGCAGCTCGAGGTCCTCGAGGAGAACACGCTTCTCTGCAAGCTCGCCGAGGAGCTGCTCACGTACGTCGTCTCGAACGTTCGCAACACGCGAGAGCTGCGCAAGGCGGCCGCTCGCAAGCTGCTGGCGATCTGGAATCACCTCGACGACCAGGAGATCGGGGATTTCCCCGGAGTCCTCCTTTCGGCGTGGAAGGCGCGAAGCCGAGTCAAGACGATCTACGGCACGCTCTTCGGTAGCGACGAGGTCATGTCGCTCATGCGCTGCGAGTGCGAGCCCCGCTTCCTCAACTTCTTCACGCGCGATCAGGTGACGCAGGGCGAGACGCAAGCCTTCCGCGAGTTTCTCTTCGGACTTCCGCACGAGGAGCTGCACGCCCTCGAAGCGTACATGACGCGGAACAAGCTCGCCGTCATCTCGCGCGATCAGGTTCAAGAGATTCTCGACCGCGAAGCGACGTACACGCCGCCGATGGACAGCGACCCGACCGCGAACGAGATCTTCGCCTCGTATTACCGCCGTCGGATTCGCGCCGAGTACCGCGCGCTCGCCGGCAGTGACGGTCCGCAGAAGACGGCCGAGGGCTACATCATGGAAGCCCTGCTGCGCGAAGAAGCCGGCTGAGAGCCCGGTCAGTAGGTCCGAGTCACTCGATCTGGAGCCAGATCGGCATCAATGCGAGCGCCGATCGTCCGTCGAGGAAGCTCGCGCTGCGCGTCCACGCTCGAATCTCGAGCTCGACGAAGCCCCCTTCGCTCGAGGACGCACGACGCACGAGGTCGCGTGCCGCATCTCCCGTCAAGGTGTCCCACAGTCCGGCTCGACGAGGAAACTCGACCCAACGGAGCGGCTCGGTGCTGCCGCGATCGAGAAGAGCAGCGAGACGGGCCATCGCCGTCGAAAGTCCGCCGAGGTCATCGGCGAGTCCACGCTCGAACGCCTGACGTCCGGTCCAGACACGACCACGAGCGAGACGGTCGGCGTCGGCAAACTCGAGACCGCGAGCCTCGGCCAGGCGACGCACGAACCGCTTGTAGTCTCGATCCATGCGTTCCTCGAGCGCACGCCTCTCTTCGAGGTCGAAACGTCCCGTCGGGTCCAGGAATCCCGCACGACGGCCCCGCCGAAACGTCTCGACGTGGATGCCACGCTCTCGGAGCAGCTTCTCGACCACGATCTTGCCGCCGAAGACGCCGACTCCACCCGCGAGCGACGTCGGCTGCGCGACGATCTCGTGAGCCCCGCAGGCGAGGTAGTAGGCGCCCGAAGTCGCGGATGCGCCGATCGACGCGACGACTGATTTGACGCGAGCCGTACGCGCGATCTGGTGCCAAACCGTCTCCGCTGCCGAAAGCACTCCTCCGGGGCTGTCGATGCGAAGCAAGATACCTTCCACACTCGGGTCCTCTTCGGCTTGGCGGATCGTGCGAACGATCTCTTCCGCACCGACCGCGCGGCCGAGAACCGGGAGCTGGCTCGTCTCCCCTTCCACGATCAGCCCGACGATGTGAATCAGCGCGATGCGCGCCGGGGCAGGCTCCGGATCATCGGCCTCGCGAAAGATCTCCGCCGGCAGCTTCGCGCCCTCGGCCAGCACATGCGGAGCAGACGCACGTCGTCTCCGAATCGATCAGCGATGACTTCCTCGAGATCCCCACGATAGATGACCCCGTCGACGAGCCCGTCACGTTTGGCGGCCTCGGGACGCAGCGGTGCGTCGTCGATGAGCTGACGAACGCGCATCTCGGGAACGCCGCGCGAGCGAGAGATCAGCCCGACGACCTCATCGAAGAGGGAGTCAGCGAGCGACTCCATCGACTCGCGGAAAGCGGGCGACGACTCGCGCGCGTTCCATTGCTCGAAGCCGGCCTTGTACTCGCCGACGCGAACGAGATCCGCCTCGACGCCGTACCGTCCGAGCAGCTCCCGGAGGAAGACCGTAGAGATCTCGAGTCCGGTGACATGCGCCGGCGAGCTCGCGTCGAGCAGGACCTCGTTCGCCGCCGAGGCCACGAGGTAGCCGAGCGTGTCCGGTCCCTCGGCAAACGCGACGACGGGCTTGTTCGCACGACGGAACTCCCCGAGGATCGCACGCAGCTCCTGCACGTTGCCGATGTCGGCAGGTGCCCTCGAGCAACGCACGAGGAGGCCCGAGACGCGTGGATCTCGAGAAGCCCGAACGACGAGCTCCCGAACCGCGGCCACGTTGAGCTCGGGATCACAGAGCCCTGCGAGCGCCTCACTCTCGGGACCGGCGAGCAGCTCGCGCCGGAGGTCGAGGACGAGGACCGTGTTCTCCTCGATCGACGGTCCTTCACTCCAATCTCGCCACACCCACACGCCCGCGACGATCACGCCGATCACGAGGATGCGACGCAACCAAACGACGAGTCGAAAAGGGGAACTGGAGCAAGAGGATGCGTCCGCCACGACCGCTGAGCTCTCTGCCTCTGGGATGCGAAGTTCCGAAAACGTGCGGCGCACGGTTTCCGCCAGAGAAGTCTCGGACGGTCGCGAGGGATCGTCAAACGAGGGCCGCTAAATCGGCCCTCGTCGAACCATTCCTTTATCGCATGTCCAGATCGGCGACGCGGCTGACGTCGAGCGTCGCCAAGAAGCCTGCGGTCGCCGGGTCCATGACCGCGACGGCACCCGTGGTCGGATCGACGGGGGGACGCGGGAAGGCGCCCGAGCGGAACTCGACCTCGCGAAGGAAACGCTCCGCGATGAGCTTCGCCTCGTCGTCGCTCGTCAGGCTGCGCGCGACGTCGTAAGCGTCCGCGGCACCCATGTGGTCGCCAGACGAGAAGCGGACGAACCCGAGGACGAGCGCGAGGTCCGCGTCGCTCGGGTGGAGCGCCGTCTCTCGCTCGAGGAGCTCGAGCTGCGAGCGGAAGTCTTCGGGACGACTGTAGAGCGTCGCGACGGTCCAGTCGTACTGCGGGAACTCGGC
>CAYZGY010000227.1:5841-10310 GCA_964478085.1 uncultured Planctomycetia bacterium | reverse complement strand
GGATCGATCGCGTCGTGCTGTCACGAGACCGGACACTCGGCAACGACGACGACGTCGCGCTCGACTTTCAACGCACGCTGCCGCTCGCAGCCCACGCGACTTACGAGCGCACCGAGACACTCGACCTCGGGGCGGGTCTGGCGCCTGGTGTCCTCCGCCTCTTCCTTCTCCTCGACGCCGACGACGACGTTCTCGAGGTCGGCAGCGAGGACAACAACTCGGCGTCTGTGGAACTCAATGTCGTTCAGCCGACGGACTCGACGCCGCAGAACGCCGGCGGCTGCCTGGCACTCGATGTCGAGGACGGCCAGAGCTTTCCGGCCGGCACAGCGCTGACCCTGAGCGGTCGAGCGTTCGGACTCGGCGACTCGCTCAACGTGCTCTACACCATCGACACGTCCGGCAGCACGAGCTTCGTCTGCGGGCTCGACTGCAACTACGACGGCAGCGTCGACGAGAGCGACGATTGGAACGGCGACGCCACGGCCTCTTGCCCCTTCGGGTCGATCCTCGACTGCGAGATCGGCGCCGCGCTTCTGGTCGACCGGCTCCTCGGTGAAAACCTCGCAACGTCGCATGCCGCCGTCATCTTCGCGGCGGGAGCCGGCGCGGTCGACCTCGCCCCCGAGGAGTTCGAGCAGTACTGGGTCGGTCCCTTCGATCGCGACGCGGACGAGGACGGCCGCATCGATCTCGAGCAGGCCCTGCGAACGACCTTCGTCAACGGTGGCGCCCGCGAGTTCACGCCCTTCTCCGTTCCCGGCGGCACCAACTTCGACGCGGCGGTCAATACGAGCGACGCCGTGCTCGCCCTCGCTCCTCCGGCAGAGCGCCAGATTCTGATCTACCTCACCGACGGCGTTCCGTTCCCGTCGAACGCCGTCCCCACCGACGCCGACCTCGAGAGACTCGCCGAGCGCGGTGTCGAGTTCCTCGGCTTGCAGCTCGGCGCGGAGGAGGTCACGCCCGCTCTTCAGCGACTCGCCGATGTCATCGATTCGCACCCGGCATCGTCGGGAACGGCCCGGCCCGTGCGTGATGTGAACGATCTCTTCTTCGAGATCGCCGGCAGCATCGAAGTGGTCGGAGTCAGCGTGAACGGCGCCCAAGCCGAGAGCCTGGACTTCGCCGGACGCTTCTTCCATCCGACGGTTCTCCAGCCCGGCGAGAACCGCTTCGTAATCGAGGCCGTCGATGCCGGGGGACGCACCTGTCGCGAGGAGATTGTCCTCTTCGGTACGGAACCCCTCAGCGCCGAGTTCGACCAGCTCGACGATGTCAGCACATCCGTCACGGTGGACTATTCGCGGACGACCTTCAACCGAGCTGCCCGCACGCTCCAGTTCGAAGCCCGCGCGTGCAATCGCGGTGACGAGCCGATCGACGGTCCGCTTCTCATGGTCATCGATCGCATCAGCGAAGCCTCGGTGATCGCCGCCGCTCCCGACGGCTTTCTGCCGGACGGCCGGCCGTACTATCTCTTCCTCGACGGCACATCGTCCGCCGAAGGCGGCGGACCGCAGTCGCTCGAGCCGGGCGGATGTGTCGAGCGGCGCCTCTTCTTCCAAAACGCTCTCGCGGCGACGGTCGACTTCGACGTCAGCTGGCTCGCGCAGGGAAATCGCCCGCCGGTCTTTGCGAGCGTACCGCCCGTCGAGGCGCTCGCTACGAGGCCCTACACGTACGAAGCAGTCGCCGTCGATCCCGACGCTCACTCGATCACCTACCGGCTCGAAGCGGCCCCGATCGGCATGGCGATCGAAGCCGATGGTCGTGTGACCTGGACTCCGAGCGTCGAGCAGATCGGAGTTCACTCGGTCGAAGTCGTCGCGAGCGACGGCCGCGGCGGCAGCGCGCGACAAGCCTTCGCGGTCAACGTCGTCACCGAGCGGGCGAATCGTCCTCCGGTCTTTTCGTCGGCGCCGATCACACACTCGCCGACGGGTGCGCAGTACCGCTACCAGTCGACCGCCACCGATCCGGACGGCGATGCGACGAGCTTCGCGCGTCTCGAAGGACCGGACGGTCTCGAGGTCGACGCCGACGGTCTCGTCACCTGGGACTTGGCGCTGCCCGGAGATCACCGCGTCGGGATCCGAGTCGCCGACGGACTCGGCGCACACTCGGACCAGATTTTCCGATTGACGGTGGGATCGCGAGCGACGAATCCTCACGCACCGACGCTCTTCGGCACGCCCGCGACGATGGCCGCGGTGGGAAGACTCTACTTCTACCAGCCGGCCGCGCGCGATCTGGACCGAGACGACGTTCTCCGCTTCGAGCTCACGGTCGCACCCGACGGAATGTCGATCGACGAGGCCACCGGACGCGTGACGTGGTCGCCCGTTCCGGATCAGGTCGGCGACCACGACGTCGCGATTTCGGTGAGCGACGGGAACGATGGCGTCGCGTCGCAGGCGTGGACGATCACCGTCGTCGAGGAGCTTCCGAACCGCGCACCGGTGATCGAGTCCGTGCCCGAGTTCGTGGCAGTCGTCGACACCGCCTACTCGTACCTCGTCGAGGCTCGCGACCCGGACGGTGACGCCGTCACGTTCGACGTCGTCGATCCGCCCGCCGGCCTCACGATCGATGCCTCGAGCGGTGAAGTCTCCTGGACCCCGAGCGAGACTGGCAACTTCGTCATCGCCGTACGCGCGAGTGATCTCGCCGGGGCGTCCGGTCGCCAGGTCTACGAGCTCGCCGTGCTTCCTCCCAACAGCGATCCGGTGATCGATACCGAGCCCGTCCTCGAAGCGCTCGCCGGAGCGACGTATCGCTACGACGTCGACGCGACCGATGCCGAGGGTCAGTTCTTGACCTACTCGACGGACATCGCCCCGCGCGGCATGACGATCGACGGGCGCACGGGGCTCTTGAGCTGGACACCCGAGCCGTCGCAGGCGGGACCGCACGACGTCGTGGTGCGCGTCGAGGACGTCGCGAACGGAAGCGCGACGCAGGCCTTCGAGATCGAGGTCGCGCCGGATGCGCAGCCGCCTGTCGTCGAGATCGCGGTACTCGAGGAGCCCTTCGAAGTCGAGCGTCCCGTGCGCGTCTGTGTCTACGTGTCGGACAACGCAGCGATCGCCGAGCGGCAGCTGCTCGTCGATGACGTTCCCGTCGATCTGGACGAACAAGGCTGCACGGTGATCACGCCGAAGTCTCCGGGCTTCACGGATCTCGCCGCGCTCGCGCGGGATCCGAGCGGCAACGAGGGCGCTGCGGCGCGCAGAGTCCCGGTGTTCGTGCCGCGGGATCCGAACGATCCCGACGACGGGTCCGACCCCGACGCGCCGCGTCCGCAGGTGACGCTGACGTCCCCCGGTGCGGAGAGCGTCGTCAGCGGTCCCGTCGACATCGTCGGATCGATCTCCGATGACACTCCCGACAGCCTGTCCTGGGAAGTCCGCGTCGCACGCGTCGGCACCGACGACTTCCACACGATCTCGGAGGGCAGCGGCGAAGTGACCGACGGTGTCCTCGCACGCTTCGATCCCACGGTTCTTCCGAACGACTCGTACCGCATTCAGGTCATCGGAAACGACGGCGGAATGACCGGCGGCATCGAGTTTCAGTATCAGGTCGCCGGAGAGCTCAAGTTCGGGAACTTCCGATACGACTTTGTCGACCTGCGGCTTCCCATCGCCGGACTTCCGTTGGCGATCATTCGAAACTACGACAGTCTCGACACTCGACGCGGCGACTTCGGCGCCGGCTGGCGACTCGAGCTCCCGGGTGCCTTGACGGATTCCGCGAAGGAGACCGGGAATCAGGACGCGCCCTTCGGCACTTTCCTCAACGAGGCGTTCACGACGAACTCGCGCGTCTACGTGACGAAGCCGGACGGTCGTCGAGTGGGTTTTCGCTTCGCTCCGAAGCCCTTCTTCCTCTTCCTCTGGCAGATCGAGTTCGAGCCGGAGCCGGGCGTCAGCGACAGCCTCGAGGCGGTCTCGACGAGCCCCTACGTCTGGGGGATCGGCGGACGCTTCCTCGAGTTCGTGATCCCGTTCAATCCTCGAACCTACATTCTCACGACGCGCGAGAAGGTGAAGTACACGATCGACGAGATCGACGGCCTGCGGGTCGCAGAGGACCCGGCCGGCAACACGGTCGAGTTGCGCCCCGAGGGCCTGATCAGCTCGACGGGTCTCTCGGCCCTCTTCGAGCGAGACGCACAGAATCGCATCACGCGCGTGACGGAGCCGGACGACGATCCCGACGACGGCGAGCCGCCGGCCGAGATTCGCTACGAATACGACGGACGCGGCAACCTCGTTCGCTCCATCGATCAGATGCAGCACATCACGCGTTACTTCTACGAGCATCCGGAGCTTCCGAATCACCTGACGCGTATCGAGGACCCGGTCGGTCGCGATCTCGTCGTCAACGTCTTCGACGATGCCGGACGCCTCGTCGGGCAGTGCGATGCGCGCGGCGATCCCGCGACACTCGAGGGGTGCATGGTC
>CAYZGY010000227.1:0-5831 GCA_964478085.1 uncultured Planctomycetia bacterium | reverse complement strand
AGTACGACCCCGACGCACGCGTCGAGACGTTCGTCGACGTCGAGGGCTTTCGCTCCGATCTGATCTACGACGAGCGCGGCAATCTCATCCGCGAGCTGCGTCGTCTCGAAGACGGAACAGTGCTCGAAACCGTCCGAACCTACGACGAGCGCAACAACATGCTCTCCGTGACCGATCCGCTCGACAACACGTTGGCGTTCACATACGACGAGCGCGACAACATGCTGTCGCGTACGGAGCCGGGCGGCCGCACGTGGAACTTCACATGGAACGACTGCGGCAAGATGGCGAGTGAAGAGGATCCGATCGGCAACGTCACCCGGTTCACGTACGACGAGGACTGCAATCTTCGCACCGTCACCGACCCGACCGGCGCCGTCACGGAGCACTCCTACAACGCGTTCGGGCAGCGCACCGAGACGATCGACGCGGTCGGCAATCGCTGGCAGTTCGGCTTCGACGATCTCGGCTATCCCTCGAGCTTCACCGACCCATCGGGGAATACCGAGACGTTCCAGTTCAACCGCTGCGGTGACCTCGAGCGCATCGTCGATCGCAACGGTCGTCGCATGGACCTCGAGGTCGACGCTTGTCACCGAATCGTCTCCGAGACGTGGGACACGAAGCCGCCGCGCGTGACGACCTACGAGTACAACGCAGCCGGGCAGCTCACGAAGGTCTCCGACCGCGACAGCTCCGTCACGATGACCTACTGGGAAACCGGCCTGCCGAGGAGCGTCGACAACGAGGGAACTCCCGGCGCGCCGCGCGTCATCACGACGTACGCACGTCTCGAAGAAGGCGAGCTCGTTCCGGGCTACGACAGCCGCGGCAACTTGACGCACGTGATGGACTCGCTCGGCGGGATCAACCAGTTCCAGTACGACGCGCTCGGACGCCTGACGTCGATTCGTCAGTCGGGCGATCCGGAAGAGGGGCAGCCGGTACGGGAGAAGCGCGTCGATCAAATCTACGACGCCGGGTCCGCGCTTCGCGAAGTCCGCCGATTCAACGACCTGGCGGGCAACTCTCCGGTGATCACCAGCTCGTACGACTACGACTGCGGAAGCTGCGACCTGCGCCTGACTTCGATGCAGCACCGTCGTGCCGCCGACGACTCGATACTCCATGACATTTCGCTCGAGCGAGACGGCGTGGGAAACGTCGTCGAGAGCACAGATGCCGAAGGGGTGCACCGCTTCAGATACGATGGAGCCCTGCGGCTTCTCGAGGTCGATCATCCCGACGGCGCGCAGTCCGACGAGTCGTACACGTACGACGCCGTCGGCAATCGTCGCTCGAGCCACACGAGCGCCCGCTACGAACTCGGGTACGACGGCGCAAGCGGCGGCAACCTGCTGATCGAGGACGATCAGTTCCGGTACGAATACGCCGCCGCCGGGAACATGATACGGCGCACACACACCGCGAGCGGTGACGCGACTCGCGTCGCCTACGACCACCGCAGCCGTCTCGTCGAGGTCGTGCTCGAGCCAGGGGCGGGGGGAGAGCCCACCACCGTCACGTACGCTTACGACGCATCGAATCGACTGATCCGTCGAACGGTGGACGGTACGTCGACGCACTTCTTCCACCTCGGCCTGAATCCGGTGCTGGCCGTCGATGACGCTGGGACAGTCGTTTCGCGTCGTTTCTTCACTCCGGGGCTCGACGAGTTCTTCGCGGAGGAAGTCGGCGGGGAGACTCGATGGCTGCTCACGGATCACGTCGGCACTGTCCGCGATGTGCTCGACGCTTCGACCACGACGATCAATCACTACCAGTACGACGCGTTCGGGAAGATCACGTCCTCGCTCGCAACGCCGGGAGCGAACGAGGTGCTCTTTCAGTCTCGCGAGTTCGACCCGGTGACGGGCTTCGGCTACTTCCGAGCACGGTTCTACGATCCGGTCGCCGGGCGCTTTTTGGAAGAGGATCCCCGTGACCCATACGGCTACGACTTCCTCCAAAACAATCCCCACCTTTTCGTCGATCCGTACGGTGAGAGCACGATCATCGAGTACAAGATCACGATCGGTAGCCGAACCTTCCACATCGCACTTCACGGCGGGCACCACTCGTGGCGGGTGCTCGGGCGTCAGATCTTCTGTATCCATATCATGCTCGCCACGTACATCTCGCGAGCGCGAGGCGGCTTGGGGGGCGGCTGGCGAAGGCAGATTCCGCTGCCCTGGTGCAAAGGACAGAGGTTCCAGAGGTTCTGAGCCATGACACGAGCCATGGCACGAGCGATGACCGACAGGACCCCTCCAGCGAAGCCCCGACACGAAGCACGAAACCACACGCGAATGAAACTCCGAGCGTTGAACAGCCCCACCACGACGTCGCGCGAACGCAGTCTTCCCGCAGCACGAAGCCGCTCCCGACTGGCCGTGAGCACGTTCGCGTGGGTCGCCGCGTTCCTGAGCAGCGCCGCGACAGCAGCACTCTCGGCCGACGGGTCCGCGGAACGCGCCTCCTTCGGCGATCCGAAAGTGGTCACGGTCGACGGAGCCCACGGAGCGACCGCGACCGTGCGTCGCGGGGCCTCGAGCGGCGGCGGGGCCGGGGCCGGGAACGGGAACGGGAACGGGAACGGGGCCGGGATCGGCCTCGTGAACGGCGACTTCGACGCGGGCCTCGAAGCGTGGACGAGCGGGCAGTCCGGTGGGGACGACTCGCCTGGCGAGGTCACGTCCGACGGCGGGCAGGCGCTCCTGACCGAAGGCGACTCGTTTCTCGTGACGCTGCGCCAGCGATTCCGCGTGCCGAGCTTCACGACGGCGCTCTCCTTCGATGTCCTTCTCGATCCCGGCTTCGACGTGAGCGATGCGAAAGTGCCCGATGCGTTCGAGGTGTCGCTTCTCGACGACGAGTTCCTGCCGATCGCTACGCCGTGGGACGCCCTCGCGACGAGCGCGTTCAACCTCCAAGAGGACGGAACCGCTCTGATGGGCGCCGGCGTCCTCTGGGACGGCACCACCGCGACGATCGACATGAGCGGCGTGGCGCGAGGATCGACCGTGAACCTCTTCTTCGACCTCATCGGCGCCGACCGCGATGTCTTGAGTGCCGTTCGAATCGACAACGTTCGTCTCGAAATCGACCTTCCGGCGGGCGCCTTCGTGCGCGGAGACTTCGACAACGACAGAACGGTCGACGCCGGCGACGAGCAGGCCGTCCTCGACTACCTCTGGAACGAGGGGCCTGAGTCTCTCGGTTGCATCGGCACGCCGAACCTCGACACAGCCGACGTCAACGACAACGAGTGGGTGACGATCGCCGACTACCTGCGAGTGCGCAGCGCCCGCGGCGGCGGAGGCGCGATTCCGACTCCGACGGAGTACTGCGACGTCGATCCGACCGATGAGCAGCGCGGGTTCGACACGATCGACACGGCGTACCGCGTCACGGCAGGCTCGCTCGAAGTCACGCCCGAGGGCGGAGCCGAGAACCGCCGAGTGATGGTGCCGATCCTCATCGATACGCCGTCCGCGGTGACGGGCCTGACGCTCGTGCTCGAGTATCCGACCGACATCCTGACGCCGTTCGACCCGCTTGCGGGTGACGCTCCGCCCTTCACGAGCGCGCTCGGAGAGAGCGCGTTTCACGTCGCCAACGGCCGTCTCGTCATCGGGCTGTGGTCATCAGCGGACGGGGAGACGCTGGTCGAAGCGGACGCCGGGGACTTTCAGCGAGTCGGCGAGGTCGGCTTTCATCTGGAGGACTTCGCCATCTTGCGACCGTTCTTTTGGTCTCAGGAGACGGAGCTCGGAGAGATCGTGTTTCGCGCAACGGTCGTCGACGAACAATTCGAGGACCACCATCCGGAGCTGCCCGTCGGCCAGTTCGAGTTCGTACGCGGCAACTCGAACAACGACTCGCGGGTCGACATCTCCGACGCCGTCCACACGCTGTGCTGGCTCTTCAACGGTGGACCAGAGCCTCGCTGCATGGACGCGGCCGACTCGAACAACAGCTCGGTCGTCGACATCTCCGATCCGGTCTTCACGCTCAACTTCCTCTTCCTCGGCGGTGCTCCGATCCCGGCGCCCTATCCGCAGTGTGGTCTCGACGAGGGACCGATCGACACGCTCGACTGCGATCCGTGCGCGTGCCCGCCGTACCCGGTCGACCATCCGTGCAACGACGAGTGATCGCGGCGCGCCAGTCGTTCGGGTCTTTGCCCGATCACCGTGCCGTCCGCCACCACGACTTGCACCAGAATGTCCTGGCGAATACCTCTGATCAAAGGCAGTGCTCGCTCACCTCACACGTCGGATAGCTCCGGCAGCCTCGTCCTCTCGGCGTGTCCGGCCCGCCGAGAAAGAGGCGATTCAACGCGAGCGCTCGCTGTTGGCGATCATGTCGGGAACGACCATCCCCGTGCTTGCGCCGACGACGAACGCGTCTTTTCCATCGACGCTGTATTCGTCGTCGAAGGAGCCCTCTTCGAGCGGCCGCTCGATGACCTGGTCGAAGCCCGTCGAGATGGAGGCGAGGCAGGTCGGCTCGCCACCGTGCAGCGCGGGTTCCGGTGATCGCGCGAACACGAGGGCTACGAGCGCGATGGGCGCGATGGACGCGATGGACGAGGCGATTTCGGATCTTTCTTTTCGGTTCATCGTCGAGCTCCGTCAGTGGTTCGAGGTGGATGTCGATTCAACGAAGGCGCGTGAGTCTCCGCGCCTGCCTCACCACCGATCGTGACACGCCGAAACGTAGTCGCAGGGCAAGTCGTCCGCGGTCGGGTCGAACCCACATACGTCGCGCGGGGGAGCGATGAGAACTCCTCCGCTCTGATCGAATCGGTCCATCAGAATCGTGATGGCGTCGGAGACGTCCACGACGCCGTCGTCGTTGGCGTCCGCAGCTTTTCGGCAGTCGAGAGGAGTTCCGCTCACAAAGAGGACCGTCAACGTGGTGACGGCGTCCGAGATGTCCGTCCAGCCGTCGCCGTTGACGTCTCCCCGGATGAATTCCCGCTCCTGTGCAGAGGAAGGCCAGACGACTCGCGAGTTGGGAAACCTCCGTGTGGCACTCCGCACGCTTCGCGGGCTCTACGGCGGCAGCAAGGCGTGCGAGTTCGGGCCTCGGGCGCTGAAGGCCGTGAGGGAGGCCCTCGTCAATTCAGGGCATTCTCGCGGCTACGTGAATCAAAACGTCGGACGAATCCGCCGCGTGTTCAGGTGGGGAGCCGCCGAGGAGCTGGTTCCGGCTTCGGTTCATCATTCTCTTCAGGCGGTCGAGGGGCTCAAGCGCGGTCGCACGGCCGCACCTGAGACGGAGCCCGTGCGTCCTATCGACGACGCGCAGGTTGATGCCATCGAGTCGTTGGTCAGTCGGCAGGTCTGGGCGTTGATTCAACTTCAGCGGTTCTCGGGGGCGCGGCCCGGCGAGTTTCTTCGATTGCGACCGTGCGATGTTGATAGAAGTAGCGGCGTCTGGGTCTACACGCCTCGCCGTCACAAGACACAGCATCATGGACACGCCCGTCGCGTTCTCCTCGGGCCGCGATCGCAGGAGGTTCTGGAGCCGTTTCTCCGTGGACGTTTGCCAGCATCATTTTGTTTCTCTCCGCGCGAAGCCGAGGAAGAGCGTCGCGCCGAGCAGCACGCGCAACGTACGACACCGCTTTCGTGCGGTAACCGACCGGGATCGAACCGCAAGAAGAAGCCGTCGAAAACGCCGAACGAACACTCGAATCGCTCGTCGCGCTCCAGCATAACGAGATGATCGACGTTCGTTAGTTGCTTCCGTGAGGCGAGAGCTTCTCCTCGGAGCAATGTTCATGGCCAGCGGCGAGTCGAAATACGTTGTCCGGACCCTGA
>CAYZGY010000226.1:0-10311 GCA_964478085.1 uncultured Planctomycetia bacterium | reverse complement strand
CACGCTCATGATGGCGTGGCGCATCTACACCCTGCGGAGGTGTATCGCGGAGATCGAAAGATTCGAGTCGGTGGTTTTCTGACGCGTGTCGCGATCGACCGCATCGAGCCCGACGTCGATCGCATCCGTTTTCGATCGACGAGTCCCGCGAGTTCGGGTGTTCTCATCGACAACGTGCGAATCTCCCGCCCGACGAAGATGCGCGTCCTCCGTACGGAAGCCGCTCAGCTCGTCACTCCCGTTCTTGTCGGACTCGAGGCGGGCCCCGTGCTGCGCCTCCGCATCGACGTCGAAGGGCGTCTCGAGCCTCTTTCGCTCAAGTCGCTCGATCTCTCGACGATCGTTACAGCGGACCTCGGGGAGGTCGAATCCGTCTCGGTCTACTCTACGGGTGTGAGGTCGAGACTCAGCGCACGACAGACGACCAGTCCGAATCTCTTCGACGGAGCGGCTCGATTCGGTGAGGTGCACCCGGCCGTGAAGTCGCTGACGATCCGCGGCACGCAAACACTCGAAGAGGGTGCGAACTACTTTTGGATCGCGATGCGCCTGAGCGCCTCGGCGAACGTCGACCACCGTGTCGACGCGAGCTGCGAGTCGATCGAGCTTTCGAGCGGCCTGCGCCTCTCGCCCGAGAACGCCTCTCCGGCAGGATCGAAACGACTCGGCGTCGCGCTCCGCAAGGCGCGTGATGACGGCGTTACGTCCTACCGCATCCCGGGACTCGCCACATCGAACTCGGGAACGCTGATCGCGGTCTACGATTGTCGGAACCGAAGCGGCAGCGACCTTCCGGGCGACATCGACGTCGGCATGTCCCGCAGCACGGACGGGGGACGCACGTGGGAGCCGATGCAGCGGATCATCGATTATCCGGCGGCGAAGGATCGTCGCTACGGAAACGGCGTCGGGGACCCAGCCGTGCTCGTCGATCGTCGACGAGGAACGATCTGGGTCGGCGCGCTGTGGAGCCATGGCAATCGAGGTTGGCATGGCTCGCGTCCCGGCATGCTTCCGAAGGAGACGGGGCAGTTCGTGCTGACGAAGAGCGACGACGACGGCAAGACCTGGTCGCCGGCGATCAACATCACCGAGCAGATCAAGAACCCTTCATGGCGACTCCTCCTTCAGGGTCCAGGCGCAGGAATCACGATGCGCGATGGCACGCTCGTCTTCGCGGCGCAGTTTCGCGACGGCGATGGAATTCCCCATTCGACGATCATCTCGAGTCGCGACGGAGGCGAGACGTGGAAGATCGGCACCGGCGCGAAGCCGAAGACGACGGAAGCGCAAGTTGTCGAGCGACGCGACGGCTCGCTGATGCTCAACATGCGGGACGATCGCGGAGGGTCACGATCCGTCTATGTGACCTATGACCTCGGCCGTTCGTGGATCGAGCATCCGACCTCGCGACGAGCGCTTCCCGAGCCGGTCTGCATGGCGAGCTTGATTCGATTCTCGCCGCCCGGCGACCAGGATCTTCGCGGACCGCTGCTCTTCTCGAACCCGAACGTCTCACGAGCGCCGCGGCGCCGCATCACGATTCAGGCGAGCACGGACGACGGAGCGATCTGGACCGAGTCGAGTCGCGTTCTCCTCGATGAGGGCATCGGGGCGGGGTATTCGTGCATGACGAGGATCGATGCGGATACGATCGGGATTCTCTACGAGGGAAGCTCGTCGCATCTCGTCTTTCAACGGGTGCGGCTCGACGAGGTGCTCCAACCGTGACTCGATTCGTCTTCGGCTGCGCGATCTTCTTCGGACTCTCTGCGATGCTCGCTGCGCAGGAGGAGAAGGCCGTCCTCATCGAACGAGGCGAGGCGACCGGTTTTCACCTCGATGTCGGTGAGTGGTACGCGCGTCGCGCCTACGTCGAAGGTCGGGGAGAGCGAAACTATCTCTTCGCGAAGAAGTCACCCGCGGGCGAGACGTTTCGGATTCGCGCGAGGCTTCGGCTTCTCGAGCAGCGTGGCAGCGCCGCTTCGTTTTTTCTCGACGGCAATCACTTCGGATTCGAAGGCGCGGGAAACACGCTCTTCGTCAACGGCCCGCTCTTCGGTGGTCTGAAACTTCTCGGATCGCCGGACGATTCCTTTCCTCGTGGAGAGTGGTTCGATTTCGAGGTTCGCGCGGAGAAAAAAGAGATTCGCTTTCTCCTCGGCGGGAAAGAGGCGCATCGCGTGCGGTACAGCGGGAGGGGGTTCCAGCGCATGGGGTTCAGCCCCTGGCGCGCGCAGATGCAGATCGAGAGCTTCGTTCTGTTCGGTGACGCGAAGCCCTACACCGTCGGCACTCGTCCAAAGAAGAAGGCGTCATTGCCACGAGCGAAGAACGTGCTCTTCATCTCGGTCGATGATTTGCGCCCTGTGCTCGGTTGTTACGGCTCCAAGCTCGCACGCACTCCGAACCTCGACCGCCTGGCGCGACAAGGGGTTGTCTTTGAACGTGCGTATTGTCAATTCGCCCTCTGCAATCCCTCGCGGACGAGTCTTCTGACGGGTATGCGCCCCGATCGCGTCGGTGTCGTCGGCAATCACGTGCACTTTCGGGATCGCCATCCGGATGTCGTGACCTTGCCGCAGCACTTCAAGAACCACGGTTACGCGACGCACGCGGTCGGCAAAATCTACCACGGTGTCTTTCCGACGGGAGCGAGCGTGCAGCCGGCGGACACGATGGGCGATCTTTCGTCGTGGTCGGCGCGGCCGTATCGGCCCGGGCCACGTTACTACTACACGGAAGATGGGATCGCTCAAGCGAAGACCTCGTATCGACGCATGTACAAGGTCACCGACCCGGCGCCGCACGACTGGACCTCGCGGCTCGTCTTCGGGCCGATGACCGAGGCGCCCGATGTCGAGGACGCAGAGCTCTACGACGGCGAGGTGACCGAGCGTGCGCTCGCTCGGCTGCGCAAGCATCGCGAGGAGCCGTTTTTTCTCGCGGTCGGATTCATCAAGCCCCACACGCCATTCGTCGCGCCGAAGCGCTATTGGGATCTCTACGATCCGAGAGACTTCGATTTCGCGTCACGATCAACGCTTCCCGACGATGCCCCTGGTCTCGCGGGGCACGGTTCCGGAGAGATTCGTCGATACACGGATCAGCCGAATCGTGGGGCGTTCACGCCCGAGAACGAGCGTCGCTTGCGCCACGGTTACTTCGCGTGCGTCAGCTACATCGACGGCCAGATCGGTCGACTGCTCGACGAGCTCGACCGACTCGAGCTTCGTGAGAAAACCATCGTCGTCGTCTACGGCGATCACGGCTTTCATCTCGGCGAGCACGGGCTCTGGGGAAAGGTGACGAACTTCGAGCTCGCTACGCGCGTGCCGCTCATCGTGTCGGCCCCAGGTCTCTCGACTGGCGGGCGTGCGGAGTCGCTCACCGAGCTTCTCGACCTCTACCCGACGCTCTCCGATCTGGCGGGGCTTCCACGGCCCGGTCACCTCGAGGGCGAGAGTTTCGTCTCGGTGCTCGGCGATCCGTCGAAGACGATTCGTACGGCCGCGTTCTCGCAGATGACGCGTGGGAAGACGATGGGCTACTCGGGCCGAGTCGATGGACTGCGGTACACCGAGTGGGTCGATCGACGGAGCGGGCGCGTCGAGGCGCGCGAGCTCTACGAGTACGAGAAGGAGTCGAACGTCGAGACGCGGAACCTCGCCGGAAGGCCCGAGCGGAGCGCGCAAGTCGCGGAGCTTTCCCGTCGGCTCGATTCGGTTCTTTCCAATGGCTCGCGATCGGATCTTTCCTTCGCACGCGTGTTTCAGGATCACATGGTTCTCCAGCGTGAGCTGCCGATTGCGATTTGGGGAAAGACGAAGAAGGGAGAGCGCGTCGCGGTAGAGCTCGACGGTGTGACGGCGACGACGACGGCCGACGACGGTGGTCGCTGGCGCGTCACCTTGCCACCTCGAGCGGCGAGCAAGGATCCGCTCGTGCTCGTCGCGCGCACAGTGAGCACCCGCGTCGAGATTCGTGACGTCCTTGTCGGGGAAGTTTGGCTCGCGGCCGGTCAGTCGAACATGGAGTGGCCGCTCGCGAAGTCGAAGGGGACGAACGAAGTGCTTGCGAAGTCGAATCGAGAGCACTTGCGCCTCTTCCGTTTTCAGGGAGCGGCGCGAGGAGGATCGGGAGTCTACTCTTCAGATCTCATCGCACGACTTCGTCCGGAGGTCTTCTGCGAGGGTGCGTGGAAGACATCGACGCCTGAGAGCGCGGGCCCTTTCTCGGCGGTCGCGTATCACTTCGGTCGTTCGCTCCTCGACGAGATCGACGTGCCGATCGGGTTGATCGACGTCTCGATCGGTGGTACGCCGATCGAAGCGTGGATTCGCCCGGAGGCGCTTCGCGCCGATCCGAACTTGCGATCGATCGTCGAGGGGAATTGGCTCGACAACGCTGACATCGAGGAGTGGTGTCGCCAGCGCGCACGATTCAATCTCGAACGAGCGCTCGAGTCGGGTGAGAGCATCCCGGGCGATGAGCTCGGGCCGAACCACTCCTTCAAGCCGGGCTTTCTCTGGCGTTCGGGTGTCGAACCGCTTCTCCCCATGGTGATTCGCGGAGTGCTTTGGTATCAGGGCGAGTCGAACGCCGAGGGCCCGAAGCACGTGTCGCGCTACGGCCGTCTCTTCGAGACTCTCGCCGCCGATTGGCGGCGTGCTTTCAGGCGAGAGGGTCTTCCAATTCTCTTCGTCCAGCTTCCCGCGTTGGGACGACCGCACTGGCCCGCGTTTCGTGAAGTGCAGCGACGCGCACTCGAAAGTGTGCCGGCGAGCGGGATGGCCATCACGATCGACACCGGCGACAAGCGGAACGTCCACCCGATCGAGAAACGCGTGGTCGGCGAGCGACTCGCGCGTCTGGCACTCGCGACGAGCTACGACCGAGGCGACGGAGACGCGTCCGGGCCTTTGCCTCGTGTCGCTCGACGAGAGCTCGCGAGCGTCGTCGTCGAGTTCGCACACGTCGAGTCCGGGTGGCGGTCGACCAGTGATCGACCGCTTCGCTACTTCGAGCTCGCGGGTACGGACGGCGAGTTTCATCCCGCGACTGCGCGAATTCGCGGCTCGGCGATCGTCGTTTCGTCTCCGAAAGTGCCGCAGCCGAAGCGTGTGCGCTACGCATGGCTGCCGTTTCCCGAGCCTCGCGTCAATCTCTTCAACGCGAGCGGCTTGCCAGCGTCTCCGTTTGTCTTGGACGTGGAGGAGAACTGAATCGTGAGTGCGTCGAACGAGACAGACCTATCGGCCGAGCAGCGGGGGCACTACCTTCGGACGTATCGAGACGGTCTCCTCGAGGACATCGTGCCGTTTTGGATTCGCCACTCTGTCGATCGCGAGTTCGGTGGCTTTCAGATGGCGCTCGACCGCGACGGTACGATCATCGATACGGACAAGGGCGTCTGGCAGCAGTGTCGATTCACATGGCTCTTGGGCGAGCTTTACAACAATGTCGAGCCGCGTGAGGAGTGGCTCGAGCTCGCACGTCACGGAATCGAGTTTATCGATCGTCACTGTATCGATCCCGTCGACGGCCGCATGTGGTTTCACGTCACGCAGGACGGTCGACCGATTCGCAAGCGACGTTACGCGTTCTCCGAGAGCTTCGCTGCGATCGCGTACGGCGAGCTCGCGAAGGGGACGGGGAGCGACGAGCTTGCCGACAAGGCCCGTCGCGCGTTTCGTGCATTCATCGATCACAATCTCGAGCCGAAGGGGATGCAGCCGAAGTATACGGACGTCCGTCCGACGCGTGGCATCGGCTTTCCAATGATCACGATCAACATTGCTCAAGAGCTGCGGGAGTCCATCGGGCTCGAAGATTCGAAGAAGTGGATCGACCGGAGCATCGACGCGATCCGCCGGTATCACGTCAAGCCCGAGATCGAGTGCGTCATGGAGACGGTCGGACCAGACGGCGAGATGATCGATCACTTCGACGGTCGCACGCTCAATCCCGGTCACGCGATCGAGGGTGCGTGGTTCATCCTCGCGGAAGCTGCACACCGCGATGACGAGGATCTCGTTCGCCTCGGCTGCGACATGCTCGATTGGATGTGGAAGCGCGGTTGGGACGAAGAGTACGGCGGTCTCTTTTACTTTCGCGACGTCTACGGTCGGCCGGTGCAAGAGTACTGGCACGACATGAAGTTCTGGTGGCCGCACAACGAGACGATCATCGCGACGCTCTGGGCCTGGGCGCTCACACGCGATCCGAAGTACATCGAGTGGCATCGACAGATCCACGACTGGTCCTACCGGCACTTTCCCGACCCGGATCACGGAGAGTGGTACGGATATCTTCATCGCGACGGCCGCATCTCCGTTCCGCTCAAAGGAAACCTCTGGAAGGGACCTTTCCACCTTCCTCGGATGCAGCTCGTGTGCTGGAAGCTTCTCGAGGAGCGAATCCGATGACGTGGCGATGGCTCATCGTGCTCTGGGCGAGTTGTGCGACGATCACCGAGGCGGCGCACTACGACGTCTACGTCATCACGGGGCAGTCGAACTCGCTCGGTACGAGTGGCGGCGGAGAGCCCGAAATCACGCCGGGGAGCCATCCGGCCGACGCGGCGACTCGTTTCTTCTGGTCGAATGTCTCGCCGACTTCGCGAAACCCCGACGACGTGCGCCTCTACGGTGACTCGGAGGGGCGCATCGTGACTCTGCGCATGCAGCAGGGCGACGGCGGAGCCAACTCCTGGTTCTGGGGGCCCGAGTTCGGCTGTGCACGCGTTCTCTACGACGCTGGTCGTAGCGACGTTCTCTTCATCAAGGTCTCTCGAGGTGGCGGAGGGAACGGCGCGTGGGTTCGCGGATCGGGGCACATGTACGCTCATCTGGTCGAATCGGTGCGCACCGCGACCGATCGACTCAGTGCGGAGGGACACTCGTTCACGATTCGCACCTTGCTCTACGTGCAAGGGGAGAGTGATTCGTCCGCGGAGGCGAACATCTCCGGCGATCGCCTCGAAGCTCTGCTCGAGAACCTGCGGGAAGACCTTCCAGGCGCCACGGCGATGTCCTGCGTCGTCGGTGGAATCGCGGCGGACGGGGGCACGCGCGACGTGGTCCGGAGTCGCCAGCGCGATCTGGCGAGCGCGAGCGACGACTTCGCGTACTTCTCGAATCTCGACCTGAGATCGAGTCTCTACGATTCGCTCCACTTCGATCGCGACGCGAAGCTCGTCATCGGCGAGCGCTTCGGGCGGACGATCTTGTCGATGGAAGGCGAGCTCCCGTTCGTCGCGAATTCGGTGTTCTCGAACGTCGTCGACGCGGAAGGCAGCGTCTCGATGGTCTTCGAGTCGTACTTGCCGGACTCGAGCGCGGCGAACGGAGTCGTCCGGCAGGCGCAGAATCCGTTCACGGGATTCGTCGAGGGAATCGGTAGCGGAGCGCCGGTGGGCGTCATTGTAGAAGGTTCGTCCGGCTCGGTCGTCTTTGCCGACTATCGCGCTCCCGTGGCCACGTCCGACATCGCGGTCGGTCCCTACGGAAATCCTGCGTTCCCGGATTCGGGCCACGAGCTGACGATTCGCTTCGTCGATCCCGACCATCCGCAGGAAGCGGCGAGTGTCCGCGGCGTCGCGTTTCGATTCGGAGCGACGAACCAGGCGGACAAGGTGACCGTCTCGTTTCTTGACGAGCAGCGCGAGCCGATCCATTCCCTCGCGACCGTGCCGGCGGCTTCGAGTGCCGCGCAGGGTTTCGTCATCCGCGACAGCGAAGCGAGCGCGAGCGGAGGAATCCACGAGCTCACGCTTCGTACGAACGGCCCCGTCGGCGAGTTATGGGCACTAGGTTCCTTCGACGACCAAAGCGTCGAGACGGTCGACCTCGCCTTCTTCGGGTTCTCGACGTCGATCGCCACGGCCCGCCCCGCCGATGCCAACCTCGACTCGGTGGTCGACGTCTCCGACGCGGTCGCGCTGATCCATCTACTCTTCCTCGACGTCGTCACCTCGCCTCCCTGCGGTGAGTCGATCACGGACGAGTCGACGGTCGAGCTTCTCGACGTGAACGGAAGCGGCGAGATCGATGTCTCCGACGCGATCTACCTCCTCCAGTTTCTCTTTCAAGGAGGGAGAGAGCCGACGCTCGGGACAAGCTGCGCAGCGGTTCGAGGGTGTCCTCCTTCGTGTTGATCCATCACGTTTGCACCTACTGGCAGTCCGGGAAGCTCCAGCATCCCAGGATCGGATCGGTATCGTTCCCCCACGGGCCGCAGTCCGGGTGCGGAGAGGGGGGCTTCGGACCTCCGAGGAAGAGAGAATTGAGCACGTAGACGGCGTCGGTGATGTCGATTCCGCCTACGCCATTGGTATTTCCCCGAACGAAGAGCGGTCGGTCGTCTCCTTCGATCGCGATCAGCCCGTCGGTTTCGTCGTCGGGCTCGGGCGTCGGGTAGTGCGTAAGTACGAGGCCCTCCACGTTGAGGCTGATGCGCTGCACGTTGATCGGTGTTCTCCCCGATGCCGCGTCGGGGACGCCGTCGCCGTCGCAGTCGCTTTCACACGCGTTCGGAGTCCCGTCACCGTCACAGTCCTCGAGAGCATCGGGTTCGCATTCGTCCGGAATGTCGTTCCGATTGCAGTCGAGCTCTCGTCGTCGTACGTCGCACTCGTCGGGAATGCCGTTGCGGTTGCAGTCCTCGCTGTGCGCGCTGAGCGCAGTGTCGAGGAGGATGAGCTCGTTGTGGCGGTGATCGTCGTCGTGAGCGACGAGCCCGACCCGGGCGCAAGGTTCCACTCGATGGAGCGCCCGTGTGGACCGTGCCGAAATCGTCGTCGCCGTCACCGTCCCAGTCGGCAACGGCGAAGTACACGAGGCGAACATTGTCAGGAGTGTCAGCCCCGATCGTGGTCGGACTCGAGAATCCGCCGAGCCCGTCGTTTTCGAAAACCGCGAGGTCGCCGGGTTCGCGCCGAAGGACCATGAGATCCTGATCACCGTCACCAACGAAATCTCCGTGCCGGACGTAGTCGGGCGCTGATCCCTCGCCTGCCGAAAAGCTACGTGGCTCGAAGCCGCTCGGTCGGCGAAGAAAGACGCGGACGCGAGGCGTGAGCGTACTCGTCGCGGCGATGTCGTCCGTGCCGTCACCGTCGAGATCGGCGACCGTTACCCAGCTCGGGTTGACCATCGCGAGACTGATGGCGGGACGAAGGCCACCGTCGCGACTGCCGGGGTAGATCGCGATGTTGTTCGAATGGCGCTCGGCCACGACGACATCGACGAGGCCGTCACCGTTGACATCGCCTGTGGCGATCGACCGAGGCGTCGTTCCCGACTCGCGACGTTCGGGAATCGAGAGTGCGAGATCTTCGGGTCGAAGGTCGAGCGAATCCTCGACTCCGTTCCGATTGCGATCGGCGCTGAATCCGGTGCTGCTTGCGAGCACCACGAAGAATCCAATTGCGACAAGCTTCGTCGTCCGACGCATCGGCTTTCTCCTTGTCAGCGCCCCGCGCACGGTTGGCTGCCGCACCGCACAGGACCCGGCTCGTGAGCGCATCGCAGCCTTTTCCGCTGGGAAAACAGAAGCGTTGCTTTTTTCGGTCACAGCCCCGCCGGCTTCGCATTTCGAGGCTTGTTCCTCAGGGAACGCTGAGAAATCGCAACACCGACTCGACAGGAGGCCTGTGATGAACCGAAAGACGAACCTCTCCCTGTGTGCCGCGCTCGTGGCGCTGGCTGTTCTCACTAATAACTTGATAGCCGGGACTTACGTTCTCGACCCGCCATCTCCGAGCTGGCCGGACAGCAACGACATCCTGACCGACTACGGTCCGTTCGCTTCCCTTCCGCGCGGCGCGGTGCCCGCCGCGGCCATGGGGCTCGCCGCGGGGGATGTCATCGACGCGCTCTCCGACGGTCAGGACGGCATCGGCAACATCGACCTCGAGGAGCCGCCGGTCCCTGACGACGATCCGGACAACAACGATGGCCCGCAGCACGTGCCGCTTCCGTTCGACCCGGCCGGCGAGAACGGAATGATCTTCTCCGTTCAGCGCGGGAACAACGGCGCGGCCGGGACGGGAGTGCGGTTCGAGCGCACGACGGATACGCCGTTCCCGCCGGGTGCGAACACGAACGGTCAGGCGGCTGACCTCTTCACGTGGACGGGCTCGGTCGGCACCAACGTTCTTGCAGCGGCACCTTACGGTTGGCGTGGTGACAACGGTGACGAGTCGCGTGCACGTCTGCGCATCCCGATGGGAGGTAACCCGGCAGACAACCTGAACGCGTACGACCGTCGCCCCTTCCGCGCGATCGGCCGTCCCGGTGCGGCCGGTGG
>CAYZGY010000225.1:2869-10318 GCA_964478085.1 uncultured Planctomycetia bacterium | reverse complement strand
AGTGGAAGCTCTACGCGGTTGTCTCCGCGACGAAGCGCTACGGGAAAATGAAGAAGCACAGGATTCACCGCGCGGCCACCAGACTGGCGAATGGGCTTCAAGGAGCGGATCTCGAGGATGCAGAAGCCCAGATCAAACAGCGCAACCTCGATCGCTGAAGCAAAGAAGCTGGACCTTCTCGATCAGCCGTCTCTTACCGCGGCCGCGAACAGACCAGCAGCAGCTCCTCGATCGCGATGTTCGAGTCGCCCTGACCCGAGTGCATCATCGGTCGCCGAAGGACCTCCGCCTTGCCGTACGATTCGAGGCAGAGCTTGCGGAACGCCTCGACGGCGTCCTTGTCGCCCTTCCGCTCGAACTGCTTGAGGAGCAGTCCCGTCGGATGCGAATAGCTGATGACGAGCTTGGCACCGCTCTTGGCCGCCGTGCTTGTCAGGAAGCGGAACTCGTCCTCGACGCCGCTCGGACGGCAGAAGCCGGAGCGGAAGCGTTCGCGAATGACGGGGTATCTTCCACGCAGCACGGTCCCCGCCTTGTCACGCTCGAGCTCGGGATAGTCGTAGCGTGCGACGGATTCGAGGACGTGGTAGAAGCGCGAGTAGTTGTCGGCCGTGTACGGCGGATCGAGGTAGATGAGATCGGCCTGACCGGGAAGGTCGAACCGACCCTTCTCGTCGATGAACGATCGGTAGTCGCCACCGAGCACCTGATTGCCCTCGCAAAACTCGGTTCCCGCGACCGTGTCCGAGATCGACGCGGAGTACTGATCGAAGACTTCGTTGATGTCGAGAAGGCGCCGCTTGGCCATCGCTCGCAGCTCCGAGTCCTTGCGGAGCTGACGGGGCTGGGCGAAGTGGCTCGTGCCCGACGTCGTCACGGAGGTCGCGTGAAGGAGAGCGCTCAGGTAGTGAACGCGCTTCTGCTCGAAGTACGGCGCCGCCCGATCGAGATCGTCGATCGCCGCACGCAGCGAATCGATGGCGATCGCTTGGCGGATACCGAAGTAGAGGTTGCCGTAGTAAGTCGTGATCAGGCTAGCGGGACGGACGCCGGTCGGATTGCGCCTACGACGTCCGATCTCTCGCGGCGAGACGAGCCGCGCGACGGAGCTGTCGAACTCGTCGCTCTCGTCGACTGCTTCGGCCGGCAAGAGTCGCGCGAAGCGTTCGAGGTAGGCCCGGTAGCGCTCGGCCCAATCCTCCGTGCCGCCGTCGTCCTCGAATATCTCGAGGAACTCGTCCTCGCGGCGCAACTCCTTGCGGTATCGACGGGCGAGCTGCGCAAAGTTTCGTTCGTAGGCCTCGTCGAGGTCCGCTTCGCGATCGAGGCCCGCGAGAAACGCCTCCTTCTCGTCAGGCGAGTGTTCGATGAGACTCTGCGCGATCACCGCCGAGTATCGCTGGACGTCGTTCGAGAAGACGCGGTAGCGATCCGCGCAGAACGCGCTGACGACGCCGCTCCCGGACATCAGATCCACCACCGTCCCGCCGGGATCGAGCTCGCTCTCGAGCACTCCGTCGAGGAATCCCGGGATCACGCGCGATTTCGCGCCCATGTACCAAATCGTGCGGTGGAGTTTCGTCGTTTCGGCGGCAGTCGGCATCTCTTCACGTCTTCCGGTTCTGTTCGGTCTATCGGCCGCCACGGGACGCGAACTTTATGGGAAGGGCCGAAAAAATCGCCGAATTTGGAGGCTGCGATGGCCTGACGATTGAGCTACGCTGCCCGAACCGCCCAGCCCGCGCGGGATTGCGACGGGCGCTGATCTGAAGGCACGATGCAGACGACCGAAGCCCGACAAGGTTGGACACGCGCCGGCGCGCGCGAGATCTACGACCTCCCCCTCAACGAGCTCCTCTTCCGTGCGCAGACCGCGCACCGTGAGCACCACGACCCGAAGAAAGTCCAAGTCTGTCAGCTCCTGAGCATCAAGACCGGGGGCTGCCCCGAAGACTGCGCGTACTGTTCGCAGAGCGTCCGCTACGAAACCCCCGTCGACGAGGAGCCGCTCGTCGATGTCGACGACGCGCTCGCCAAGGCGCGCACGGCGAAAGAGAACGGCGCCTCCCGCTTCTGCATGGGAGCCGCGTGGCGTGGCGTGAAGGACGGCCCCGAGTTCGATCGCGTCCTCGACATGGTCCGCGGCGTTCGCGACCTCGGCATGGAAGCCTGCTGCACGCTCGGCATGCTCACCAAAGACCAAGCGAAGCGACTCGCCGACGCGGGGCTCACGGCCTACAACCACAATCTCGACACCGGCCCCGAGTACTACGACAAAATCATCACGACGCGCTGCTACGAAGATCGTCTGCAGACGATCGACAACGTGCGCAAGGCCGGCATCACGGTTTGTTGCGGCGGCATCCTCGGCATGGGAGAGACGGTCGATGATCGACTCGACATGCTCGTCACCCTCGCGAACCTCGAGCCGCACCCCGAGAGCGTTCCGATCAACGCGCTGATGTCGGTCGATGGCACCCCGCTCGAGAACGCCCCGCCCGTTCCGCCGATCGAGATGGCTCGAACGATCGCGACGGCTCGATTGATGATGCCGAAGTCGATGGTTCGACTCAGCGCCGGTCGCGTCAACATGACTGTCGAAGCGCAGGCGCTCTGCTTCTTTGCCGGAGCGAACTCGATCTTTGCCGGCGACACGCTCCTCACTACGCCGAACCCGGGCGAGACGGCCGACGGCGCACTGTTCGCGACTCTCGGTCTCGAGCCGACCGACGGTCCCGTGACGACTCCGTGAGATGAGCGATCTATCGCGCCATCTCGAAGGGCAACTCGAGGCTCTCGAGTCGGAAGGACTGCGCCGCGACTTGCGCGAGCCGAGCGGCATCGATTTCTGCTCGAACGATTACCTCGGTCTCGCGAGCGACCCTGCGTTCTGTGAACGGGTCCGCGAGCATTCGAGCGGTCACAGCCCGGACGCCCCACTGACGTCGCCCGCGTCGAGACTGCTGCGAGGAAACCTGCGTGAGCATCGCGAGCTCGAACGTCGACTCGCCGAGTACAAAGGCACGGAAGACGCGCTGATCTTCTGCTCGGGCTTTCAGGCGAACGCCGGCGTCCTGTCGACCCTGATCGGTCGCGACGACCGCGTCCTCTCCGACTCGCTCAATCACGCGAGCATCATCGACGGCCTCCGACTCAGTCGCGCGAATCGTGTGATCTACCCGCACCTCGATCGCGACGAGATCGAGCGCCAACTGCGCACACCGTGGCCGGGCGGTCGCACGTTCCTCGTCACCGAGAGCTACTTCAGCATGGACGGCGATATCGCCGACCTCGCCGCGTACGCCGATCTCTGCGACGAGCACGGCGCGTCGCTCATCGTCGACGACGCGCACGCGATCGGCGTCTACGGTGCGGAGCGCGGATCGGGCCTCGCCGAGGAGCTCGGCGTCGCCGACCGGTGCGCAGCGATCGTCTCGACATTCGGAAAAGCGCTCGCCAGCTCGGGTGCATTTGTCGCCGCGCCTCGTGTCGTGATCGACTACCTGACGAACTGTGCGCGCGCGTTCGTCTTCTCGACAGCCGTTCCGCCCATACTGCTGCGCACGATGGAGGTCGGTCTCGATTTCGCCGAGCGAGCGTCGGACCGCAGAGAGCGCCTGCAGTCGGTGTCTTCACGTCTCCGCGAGAAGTTGCGCGCTGGCGGCGCTGACTGTTTCGAGAGCACGGGACCGATCATCCCGATTGCCATCGGCGATTCGCAAGCTTCGCTCGACGTCGCCGAGGACGTACAGGCCCGAGGCTACGACGTGCGTGCGATTCGCCCCCCGACCATTCCGAACGGCACTGCGCGACTGCGCATCAGCGTGCACGCGAATCACGATGTCGAGACCATCGACGCGCTCGCCGCCGCGGTTCTCGAGAGCCTCGAGCCCATCTCGCTCCTGAAATGATGGGAAGGGCACGATGAGTCTCGTCGTCGTCGGGACCGACACGGATGTCGGCAAGACCGTCTCGACCGCGATCCTGCTCGCGCGTTACGGAAAGCGCCGACCCCTCGCCTACTGGAAACCACTCGCGACGGGAGCTTGCGAGGAGACCGATCGAAAGCGCGTCGCGAAGTGGGTCGGCCATCTCGTCGACATCTTGCCGGAGACGTACCTCTTCGATCCGCCGCTCTCGCCCCACCTCGCGGCGAAGCTCGCACGCACGACGATCGATCCCGAACGCGTCCTCGAAGAGCTCGTGCGACACGGTCTCGAAGACCGTGCGCGCAACCTGGTCATCGAAGGTGTCGGCGGCGTGCTCGTTCCAGTGACCGAGAACGGCTACCTGCTCACGAACCTGCTCGAGGATCTCTCGCTGCCGGCGCTCGTCATCGCTCGCAGCACGCTCGGCACGATCAATCACACGCTTCTGACGCTCGAGGCGCTGCGCGCACGGGATATCGAGATCGCGGGAGTCGTTCTCAACGGACCGAAGAATCGCGAGAACCGACGGGCCATCGAACGCTACGGCGAGATCGAGGTCATCTCGGAAATCGAGCCGATCCCGCGCCTCGGCCGCAAGTCGATCGAGACCGCAGCGCGTCGCTTCGACACGAGAGCGAAGCTCAAGCACTACTTCGAATCCTGAGACGTTTCGTGATGACCGAGTGGCTCGACGCCGACCAGAAGTTCGTTTGGCACCCCTACACGCAGATGAAGAACGCGCCGACGCCCCTCGCGGTCGAGCGGGCCGAAGGCGTCTATCTTCACACGGCCGACGGACACAAAATTCTCGACGGAATCTCGTCTTGGTGGGTCAACAGCCTCGGCCACTGCCACCCTCGACTGACGCGTGCGCTGACGGAACAGGCGGCGAAGCTGCAACAAGTCATCTTCGCCGGCGCGACGCACGAGCCGGGCGCGAGACTCGCCGAGCGACTCGTCGAGATCACGCCGGCGGGACTCGATCACGTCTTCTACTCCGACAACGGGTCGACCGCGGTCGAGGTCGGCCTCAAGATGGCCGCACAGTACTGGAGCAATCGCGGAGAGCCGGATCGCACGCTCTTCGCCACGATGACGAACGCCTACCACGGCGACACGTTCGGGACGATGGCGGTCGGTGGCGTCGAGGTTTTCCACAAGAGCTTCGCTCCCTTCTTCTTTCCCGCGCGCCGCTTCGATCGCGCACGAACCGACCCGATCGACGCCCCACCCGCTGCGGCGCAGGCCTCGCGCGAGTCGAGCGACGGAAGCCTCGAGGAGATTCTCGAGCGCGAAGGCGATCGCATCGCGGGCGTCGTGATCGAGCCGGTCGTGCAAGGCGCAGGAGGGATGATCGTCTGGCCGCCCTCAGTACTCGTCGAGATCCGGGAGCTCTGTGATCGCTACGGAGCTCTCCTCATCGCGGACGAGGTCTTCACGGGCTTCGGACGAACGGGCAAGCTCTTCGCTTGCGAGCACGGTCCCATCGCACCGGATATCATCTGCCTCTCGAAAGCCCTGACCGCCGGCATCATGCCGTTCGCCGCGACACTCTCGACGGGCGCTGTATTCGACGCTTTTCTCAGCGACGACCGAGGCAAGACGCTCTACCACGGCCACTCGTACACGGGCAACGCGCTCGCCTGCGCGATCGCCCTCGAAAACCTCGCGATCCTCGACGAGGAGGGAATCCTCGAGCGCGTCCAAGGGCTCGAAGCGCTCTTCACGCGGCGACTCGAGCGGCTTGCCGACCATCGGGCCGTCGCGGACACGCGTTGCATCGGAGGTCTCGCGGCGATCGAGGTCCGCCCGCAAAGCTCGACGCAGACAGGCTACCACGACGCGGTCGGCCCCACCCTCGCGCGCAAGTTTCTCGAGCGTGACGTCCTGCTCCGACCGCTCGGCAACGTCCTCTACTTCCTCCCGCCGTTCGTGATCGAGGCTGCCGAGGCGGAGCGAGTGTTCGACCTCATCGAGGAAGTGCTGGGCGAGATCGCGTCGTAGGCGTCTGAAAAAACGGTTGCGAAACTTGCGCGCCGCCCGCGGGGCCCCATGCTCTCTGTTCCACCCCCTTGCCTTCTGCCCGTTCCTTCGTCGTGACGCTCAGGTTTCCCCGAGAGGAGCCTCTCATGTCGAAGAAGAACCATCGGCAGGCGATCGTCGCCGAATACGAATCCTCGCTCTGTCGACTCATGCTCGCTGCGGTCACAGAGTTTCCCGATATCGCTTCGGGTGGAGTTCCCGAGCGTGGGCTCATCAACTTCCTCCGCGGCAATCAAGATCCGCCGGAAGAGAGCGACCCGGAGAACTCGTGCCACGGCGCCCTACACGATCACAGTGCCGTGTGGCTCGCCGTCGTGCTCGATCGGCTCGCGGAGGAGGGCTACCTCGAACGGCCGGGTGACGGTGGCGCTCGTTACTCGGTCTCGAGGAACGGTGAACGGCTCCGGTCAGGACGGGATCAGCTCGTTCACTCCGTCTTACCACAGCCCGCGCGTCTCGGCGAGGACCCGGCCGTCGAGACGCGGCTACGCGAGCTGCGCCGGAAGATCTGCGACGCCGAGGGACGGCCTGCGTTTTCCATCTTCGACAATCGCGCCCTCGCGTGGCTCGCTCATCACAAGCCGAAAAACCTCGGAGAGCTCGTCGGCGCGCCGGGATTCGGCACGCGACGCATCGAGAAGTACGGTAGGCGGATCGTCTCGCTCATCCGCAGGACGACATGACTCGATGGATCTGGCGGGATCGATCAGCGCTTCGCGTACCAGCTCTCGTAGTATTTCTGGTACTCGCCCGACGTAACATCGTCGAGCCAGTCGGAGTTGTCGCGATACCACGCGATCGTCTGCGTGATTCCCTCTTCGAACTCGACGGTCGGCTCCCAGCCGAGCTCCGTACGCGCCTTCGTCGCGTCGATCGCATAGCGGCGATCGTGTCCGGGGCGATCCTCGACGTGCCTGATGAGCGACTCGGGCTTGCAGAGCGCGGAGAGAATCGCGCGGACGACGCGAAGGTTCTCACAGTCGTTCTCGGCGCCGATGTTGTAGACCTCACCGGCGCGTCCCTTCTCGAGCGCCGCGAGGATGGCACGTGAGTGGTCGCGGACGTAGATCCAGTCACGAACCTGAAGACCGTCGCCGTAGACGGGAAGCGTCTCGTCGTTCTGAGCGCGATGGATCATCAGTGGAATGAGCTTCTCGGGAAACTGATTCGGTCCGTAGTTGTTCGAGCAGCGCGTCGTCACGACGTTCATACCGAACGTCTCGCCGAAGGAGCGAACAAAGTGGTCCGCCGCAGCCTTCGATGCGCTGTACGGGGAGTTCGGCTGGATCGGGCTCGTCTCGCTGAAGGCTCCCTGCGGCCCGAGAGAGCCGTAGACCTCGTCCGTCGAGACCTGAAGGTATCGCTCGACGCCGTGCTCGCGCGCGGCCTGCAAGAGAACGACCGTGCCGACGACGTTCGTCTCGGCGAAGGCCTGTGGCCCTTGGATCGACCGGTCGACGTGGCTCTCGGCGGCGAA
>CAYZGY010000225.1:0-2859 GCA_964478085.1 uncultured Planctomycetia bacterium | reverse complement strand
GAGCGCCTGTGAGATCGCGTCCGCGTCGCGGATATCACCGCGGACGAAATGGTAGCGTTCGCTCTGCTCGCACTCGCGCACGTTAGCGAGGTTCCCCGCGTACGTCAGCACGTCGAAGTTCACGACGGTCAGATCCGGACGGTCGGACACGAGCATGCGAACGAAGTCGGAGCCGATAAACCCCGCTCCACCAGTAACCAGAACTGATTTCATGACAAAGATCTCCGTAGCGAGGACGGAACGCTCTCAGCGACCTTCGCTCGACCCTTGCACGACCTCCCGGTCTGGGTACCATCCAGGGCTTCCCCGTGCGGGATGCCTCTTGCACGGTAGACTATCAAAGAACGTCGTTCGTCGAAATCCAAATGGCCAAAAGTCGCAAAGGCGCTTTCGTTCCTCATATCGGCTACAGCACGAACGTTCATGGCGGCGAAAACCTCAAAGCCGTCGAACGTTCTCTTCGCGAGTACACCGTTCCGATTCGCAAGCGCATCTTCGGATCGAGCGGATGCGGACTCGAGCTTCGTCTCGGCATGGGCTCCGCCCGCGACCTTGCGACGGCGAAAGCGCGCGCCGCATTCAAAGACTTCCTCGGAGAGTGTGGCCTGACGCTGTTCTCGGTCAACGCGTATCCGCTGACCGACTTCCACGCGCGCCGTGTCAAGGAGACGGTCTATCAGCCGTCGTGGGCGCAAGCTGCACGAGCGACGTGGACGAACAAGATCGCTGAGATCGTCGACGACATCGCGCCGGCCGAGTTGCCCCTGTCGATCAGTACGCTCGGCGGCTGCTTCCGTGGCCATGGCCACGGTCCGTCGGTGTTCCGAAAACTCGCGGCGAACTACCTCAAGTCGTGCCGCGCGTTTCTCGAGATCGGGGAGGCGAGCGGTCGCGATCTGACCCTCGCGGCAGAGCCCGAACCCGAGACGACGTTCGAGACCGCGCGTGACATCATCAATTTCTTCGAGAGCCACCTGCTGCCCCTCGCCTTCGAGTCGTGGAAAGACCGCCGGCGCAAATCGCGCATCGAGTCCGACCTTCGTCGTGTCTTCTCGGCGAACATCGACACTTGCCACCTCTCCGTACTCTTCGAAGACCAGGTCGAGAACCTGCGACTCCTCGAGAAGAAAGGGATCCGCCTCGGCAAGGTCCACGTAACGAACGCGGTCGCGCTGAGAAGTCCGTTTCGTTCGAAGTCCGCGTACGAAGACCTTCGCGACATGAACGAGCCGAAGTACTTCCATCAGTTCTGCGGCACGAACGCCGGGGGAGAGGTCATCTGGCGCGAGGACGATCTCGTCCACCTCCCGAGGAAGCTCGACCGCGCGAAGCATCCCGACGTCGCCGAGATCCGCTCGCACTTCCACGTGCCGCTCTACCTCGAACGCTACAAACGCCTCTATACGACACGCGACGACACCGAGCGCGCCCTTCGCGAGATCGTCAAGCGACGCAGCTGCCCCCACCTCGTCTTCGAGACGTACACGTGGCCGATTCTCACGGGCCGCAAGAATCAACGCGAGAAGCTCATCGACGGCATTTCGCGCGAGTATCGCTGGCTGCTCTCGACACTCGACGGGCTCGGGGTGACGCCAGCATGAAAAAAGGGCCGAGCGACACTCGGTCACTCGGCCCTCTCTCTGAGCTCAACGCTCAGTCGGTCGGAAGAAGATCTTACCAGCGCTTTTTGCAGCGGGAGCTGTAGCTACGCTTCTTCTTCCAGGGGTTGCCGCCGCCATCGCACTTGCTGCAGCTGCGCTTCTTGCGCTTGTAGCGCTTGTAGCGCTTGTAACACTTGTAGCACTCGTTGCTCTTCGTGCAATCAGGCCTCGAGTCGTCGTCGTCGTCGTCGTCCGGCCGGCCGAGCGGGCATCCGCTTTCGTTGAGCTCGGCGAGGAGATTCTTTGTGCCCTCGATAGCGATGAGGCCGATGCGGCTTAGTTCGCTGCTAACAGAAGAAGTTCGGACCAATCGCCGTCCAGACGTCCCAAAGCCCTTAAAATGAATGATTTAGCGGAATAGCCCAGAGGGGACCTCTGGGGGAGAGGTTTCACGCTTCCCCGGATCGTTCGACGAGTGGTCACTGAACGAATTGTCGACAGCCCGTTAGTCGAACGGACGGGACGCTAACCGAAGAGTCGTGGCGCCAAGACGCGATCAGCGATACAACGGAGTGGAAGGGTTGATAGAGCTGCAGGCGACGCCATCCCCGGTGTCCACTTGGCTCGATGTCCAAGTCTCTCCCCCAGGAGGAACGCTATGCTCTCAGGTGATCCCATCGTCAGCGAGTTCATGGACAAGTCCTTCGTGCGCCTGCGCCCGGAGATGGAGATCTTCGAGGCGATCGACATTCTCCTGAAGAAGCGCCTGACGGGAACCGCCGTCGTGGCCGCCGCCGATCGCCTCGGGGGCGTGGTGTGGGCGCGCGACCGCAAGCGGCCCATACACCCCCCGGCCTACAACCACGAGCCGATGGGCCGCGTGAAGGACTACATGAGCGTCGAGGTTCGCACGGTCAATCCCCACACCGATATCTTCGAGGTCGCCGAGTTCTTCCAAAACAACATCTTCCGCCGACTCCTCGTCGTCGAAGATCAGCGACTCGTCGGTCAGATCACGCGCAGAGATGTCCTCCACGCGATCCAAACCGTCCAGCGCTCCCGACGGAGCTAGCCCGACTTGAACGGTTTCTCAGGATGAGATGGATTCTGGAAACGACTTACGACTCCAGAGCCCTGAAAGCTGTCACTACATCTCGGTCTTTGGCGATCGTGTTCCCGTTAGCAGCCCGTTGAAGAAGTACGTCGAGGTGACGTCGTAAAGCAACAGGTCGTATTCGAGGTCGAAGAGGTTTCCAAG
>CAYZGY010000224.1:0-10364 GCA_964478085.1 uncultured Planctomycetia bacterium | reverse complement strand
ACCAGCAAGGTTTTCAGACAGAACCTAAAGGGCCTGTTCGTCTAAATACAGCGCGTGCTGTCTTTGCAGAATCCCGGCGTCGCCGACTCGATCTGACCGCAGTCGGGGAACGGAGCCGCCGGCTGCGATCCGCCAAGGAAGAGAAAGTTGAGCAGGTAGATCGCGTCGCCGATGTCGCGTTTGCCACTCGCGTCGACGTCTCCGATCGGCGGGCAGTCGAGCGGGAACTGGCCGAAGAGATTGAGCAGGTTCACGAGCGCGTCATTGAGCTGAAGGATTCCGTCCTGGTTGAGGTCTCCCGGAAGTCCCCGAACCTTCTGGATCGAAAACCGGTCGAACTCCTTCCCGATCAGATCGACAGCTCGAACCCGGATCATCGCCGGTGACACGAGAATGTCGAGCGCGTGAAATTTCGCCTGCAGCTCGGCCGTGATCTTCTGATCGACGAAGCGGCACTCCGTCGATTGGATTCCACCGTAGAGAATTTGACCACCTCCACCCGAGACGACGTAGACCGTGCCGTCGGGGTCTGCGTAGTCCGGCCCCTTGCCGACTTCGAGAGTCTCGTAGCAGAACGGAACGTCCGGCTCGGGATCGCAGGGGTTCGGCGCGAACTGCGGGCAGAGGTCCGTTCCGGTGCGAATCGGGTGGCTGCGGTGATAGAGGTGGTCATCGCCGCAGATGACCAGGTCGACGTCGAACTCCTCGAGCACGGGCGTCAGCATGTTGCGAATCGTGATGAGCTCATCGTCGATCGCGTGCGGTCCGACGGTAAAGATCGGAGCGTGCATGACGCAGATGATCCACGGCATGCCTCGGTCGCGCGCGTCGGCGAGGTCCTCTCGCATGTGCTTGACGAGACGTTCACCCGGTTCGCCGGCGAGGTAACCGATCGTCGTGTCGACGATGTAGACGTGGGCGGGGCCGTAATCGAAGCCGCCGTAGGTCATGTCCTCGCGTTCGGTCCTCCGCTGCGGATCAGGATTCGGAACGGTGAAGAACTTCCCGAACGGATACTCCGTGTCGTGGTTTCCCCGAGCGACGAAGAGAGGCGTCGAAAACAGCATCTCGCGGTACGGAGCGAAGACGCTTCGATCGGGATCGTGGAGGTAATCGATGTCGCCCGTGTGAAGGATCGCGTCCGGCTCGAACCCGGCAGCAACCTGTCCGACGAGATCCTGGGCTTCCGTCCCCATGCCACTGTCGCCGAAGGTCGTGAAGCGGACCGTCCCGGTGCCCGGGGACGGAGGTGTGCGGAACGACAGCACGAATTCGGAGTCGTGATCGTGGGTTAGCGGAGTGTCGCCGACGAAGAGCTGGTAGCTGAACGCGCTGTTCGGCCGGAGACCTTCGATGCGGACGCGATGGCAGCGCGCCGTCGGGACGTCCGGGCGAACCGTTTCACAGACGAGCTCAGCCGTCTCGACGAACGTGCCCGCGTCGCGGCCGAACGCACGAAGAACGACTCGTCCAGGTCCTTCGAGATCTCGAGACACCCAGAGGAAGTCGGTCGAGGTCGAGCTCGTGTTCTGGAGGTACGGACCACGGAAGAGCTTCGGAGAAAGGTCTCCCTGCCCGAAAGCAGGAAGCGCGAGTACCTGGATTCCGAGCACCAGAGCGAGGACACATCGACTCGAGATACGTCGAGCACGTCGAACCATCGCAAGCTCCCAGAAGGATCGAGGAAAGCGAGTTGCTACCAACAGCCTGTTGGCGAACTTAGAGGTCCGCGCGAATTCTCGCAACAGAAAGAACCTTCCCATTCACGAAAACCCGCGATCAGGCACCGGTCCTCGATCAGGCGAAGAGCGCGTCGACAGGCTTTCCGTGACCGTCCTTCGTCGCGTAGAACGGGCGCTGCTCGATCTCGACGTTGTAGCGCGGAGAGATACCGAGCGCACGGAACATCGTCGCGTGAAGATCTGTGATCGTCACGGGGTTCTCGATCGTCGTGCAGGGGCGTTCCTCGGCGGTCTTGCCGTAGAGGAAACCCTTCTTCATGCCGCCACCGATCGCGAGCACGCTCGACGCGCTCGTGAAGTGGCGATGCATACCCCAGAACTTCATCTCGTTGATGACGTCCGGTTGATGGACTTGTCCACGCACGGTCTTGTTCGGTTTGCCTTCGACGAGGCAGTCGCGACTGAACTCGCTCGCGAGAACGATGAGCGTGCGATCGAGAAGTCCGCGTTCCTCGAGGTCGAGGACGAGTTGCGCGATCGGCGCGTCGATCTCGCTCTTCAGTCGGGCGAGCCGCTTGTGCCCGCTGTCGTGCGTGTCCCACTGGAGGAAGGGGCCGTACTCGGTGGTCACCTCGATGAAACGGGCGCCGCGTTCGACGAGTCGACGGGCGAGCAGGCAGCCGACGCCGAATTTGCTCGTGTCGTACTTCTTGTACGATTCCTCGGGCTCGAGCGTCAGGTCGAAGGCTTTCGCTGCTGGCGAGTTCATCAGTCGGTAAGCCGACCCGAGTGAGCGGAGAAGTGACTCGCGCTGATAGCTCGAGCCGTGCTTCGCGATCGGGCTCGCCTCGAGGACCTTTTTGTACGCCTCGTACCGCTCGCGGAAACGCTTCTTCGTCATTCCGGGCGGAGGCTTGACGGCGCTCACCGCCTCGCGTGGCTCGGGAACTCGAAAGGGGCCGAACTCGCTGCCGAGGAAGCCGGCGGTTTGGAAGGCCTTGAGCTCTTCTGCTTCGCCGTTCCCTTCGTAGCGTTGGCCGATGTCGATGAACGCCGGCATCGCGTCGTCTCGTGGGCCGAGCGCCTTCGCGACCCAGGCACCGATGTGCGGCGCGGCGACGGTGAGCGGAGGTTCGTAGCCCGTGTGCCAGTGGTACTGATGCCGAGAGTGCAAGATGAAGCCGAGGTCGCCGAGCACGTGCGAACGGATCAGCGTGCCGCGGTCGAGAATCTGCGCGGTTTTCTCGAGACCCTTCGAGATCTTCACCCCGTCGACAGCCGTCGGGATCGACGGGAAGGTCGTCAGGACTTCCTTCGCGGACATTCCCTTGCGGAAAGGGACGTAGCGCTTCGGGTCGAACGTCTCGGTGTGCGCCATGCCACCGGCCATCCAGAGGACGATGACGGAGTCGGCCGTCGCTTCGATCTTCTCGGTCGGCTCTTCACCACTTGCCCCTTCGCCGTGGGACCGACGCGGGGCTCCGGCGGCGAGGGCACCGAGTGTCGCAGCGCCGGCGGTCTTGAGGAAGTCTCTTCGTTGCATGAGGATCTGGTCCTTCGCGGATCAGGCCGCTTTGTCGAGGCGAGTCAGGATCAGGGGCTCGCCCTTCGTAATGACGATCGTATCTTCGTAGTGCGCGGCGAGCGAGTGGTCTTTCGTGCGAATCGTCCAACCGTCACCGGCGGTATGAACAGCCCCCGACGAGCAGCTCACGAGTCCTCGGGACGCCGTGGACGACCTCGTCGTTGACGCTGATGCAGGCCGATCCCGGAAAGCCGTATTCGCGTCGCGGCGTCGCGCGAGCGCCGTGGGCGAAGAGGACGTCTTCGCAGGCGTCGTCGAGCTGTCGCGTCGTGACACCCACCCGAATCAGGCGCGTCATCGCCTGGAGCGCGAGCGCGACGATCCGTCCGATTTTTCGAAGGCCTTCGAGGTCTTTCGTCGATCCGATCGACATCGTCTTCGCCTCTCCGTCTCTCTTCTTCTCGTCGTTAGCGAACGAGCTGGAACTCGGGGAGCATCAATGCGAGCCAAAGCGCGTCCTGGACTCCTTCGGCCGTCGGCGGAGATCCGACGAGAGCGACGAGCGTCGACTGTTCGTCTTTCGTCGGAGCGCGTCCGAGTCCGCGCGCCCAGAGCGCGTCGATGAGCTGCGCGCTCGATCGATCAGCTTCGAGCCACGTGGACGCGCCCTGCTTCAGAATCCCGTCCAGCGTCGTTCCGTTGGTGAGCTCGAGCGCTTGGAGGAGCGTCGCGACCGATTCACGTCGCGTGACGACCTGTTCGCGATTCGAGCGCCCGAGTGCCGAGAGCAGCGGGTCGAGGATTTGGAGCGACGCGCGCGGCGGGAGCTTCGGCGAGGCGTTCCCTCCTGAGCCCTTCGCGAAGCGGTCGCCGAGATTCCACGGGCCCGTCTCGACCGGACCGATGACATGCACGGGCCGTGAATTCGTCTCGCCGAGCTCGAACTTGCCGGCGCCTACCTTCTCGGGCTTCTCGATGGATCTCCAGCTTGCGTCGGTGCCCGCGGTCCACGCGACGTTTCCGTCTTCGTCGAATCCTGCGAGGAGCGCGATGAAGCCCGCGGGATTTGGCGAATTCGTGTGGTTCTTGGCGCGGACCTCGACCCAGTGGAAACCCTTCGAGAGTCCGCCAGGAATCTGTACGCTTCGCACCTCTCGCCAGACAGCGTCCTTCGAGATGCTCTTGCCGTCGATCCAAAGCTCGTATTCGTCGTCGCAGGTGACGAACAGCCTCACCCGTTTCGTGTCCTTCTCGATATCGAGGATCTTGCGAAAGTGTGTTACGGCGTTGCCTGGTGTTTCGCGCCAGTTTTCGGAGCTCCAAATCCACTTAGCCGCACGGCGATCCGGAATCTTGGTCGGCTCAGGGGCGCCGTCACTCTTTTCGACTTTGGAGCCGCGAATACCCGCCGTATCGTTCCACTGGCCGCCTTGGCCGCGTCCATCGCGCTTGCGCATCTTTCCCGAGATCGACATCTCGACGCCCGTCAGCTGGAATGCTGCGTCCACGAACTGCTCGGCCGATAGGCGCTTGATGAGGGGGCCGTGGAAGACGAAGTCGCTCGCCTCTTCATCTTCCGCGCCGGGAACGGACGCTAACGAGTATGCACGAGATGTCGTGATGCGCCGCAGCGTGTGCTTGAGGTCGTAGCGATGGTCGACGAGATCGACCGCGAGCCAGTCGAGGAGATCTTGGCTCCATGGCTCCGCGTCCATGTCGTCGAGAGGCTCGACGAGGCCCCGACCGAGGAGTCGCGCCCAGAGGCGATTGACAATCGTGCGTGCGAGGCGGCCGTTTTCCGGCTTCGTGATGAGAGCGGCGAGCTGCTTCTGCCGCTCGACGCGAGGCTTCGACGCGTCGATCGTTCCGAGCTCGGGGTAGAGGAAGCGGACTTCCGAGGTCTTCCCGGTCGGCTTGTCACAGCGGTGCAGCTCGAGGGGCTTGTCGGCGAAGACGGAAGAGAACGCGTACGCGTCGGTGAGCTTCCAGTGATTGACGAACGAGTCGTGGCAGCTCGCGCACTTGAGGTTCGTGCCGAGGAAGACCTGCGCGACGTTCTGCGCAGCTTGGATTTCGCGTCGTTGGCTCTCGTTGACCACGCCTCGCCACTTGATGCCCTTGATGAATCCTTCGGAGCCACCGACAGGATCGATGAGCTCGCGAACGAAGACATCGTAGGGCTTGTTCTCCCAGAGCGAGCGGTAGAGCCAACCCGTGATCTGCTTGCGACCGCCGTCGATGAATCCCGTCCCTCGGTAGGCGTTGCGCAGGGCGTCGTTCCAAAAGGTGAGCCAGTGATCGGCGTAGGCGTCACTGTTCGCGAGGAGTCGATCGACGAGGCTCGTGCGCTTGTCGGGTGACTTGTCCTTCTCGAACGCGGCGAGGTCGTCGGGAGACGGCAGCACGCCGAGGAGATCGAGGTAGACGCGTCGCGCGAAGAGGCGATCCGAGACAAGGAGCCCCGGCTCGAGCTTCTTCGACGAAAAGTACGTGCCGAGAAGGCGATCGATCGGGTTCGCGTCCTCGGATCCCGCTGGCAGATCGGGCCGACGTGGCGCCAGCGCTGCGCGACGATGCTTCTTGTCGAAGCTGAAACCGTCGGTCCACTCGGCGCCCGACTCGATCCAGCGGACGAGGAGGTCCACCTGCTTCGGCGTCAGGCGATCACCCTTCGGCGGCATCTTCCTCTTGCGGTCGTCCGAGAGCACTCGGCGGATGAGCTCGCTCTTCCCGCTCTTGCCGATCCGAATCGCCGGGCCCGTCTCACCGCCCGCGAGGAAACCCGCGCGCGTGTTCATCGACAGTCCGCCGCGGCGTTTCGGACCGGTGTGGCAGCTTGCGCATCGCTTCTTGAGGAGCGGGACGATCTCGTGGTCGAAGTCGGGCGCCTTGGCGACAGCGTCTTTCTTGACGGAATCGGCGGCGAGGCTGACCTCGACCGCGAGAACGGTCACGAGGAGAGCGAAGAGAACCTTCGATCGGTGCGTCACGTGCATCACTTCTTGAAGTACTCGGCGTTCGGATCTCCGCGCGAAAGAAGGTACGCGACGAGGTCGGCGACCTCGGCGGCGTTCAGCCTGTCGAGCAGGCTCGCCGGCAACATCGAGCCGTCCGATGGCTGCATCGCGACGATCGAGCCTCGGTTCACGCCACGCGTGTGTCCGGGGGAGGTCATGTCGGTGTTGACGTTCAGGTTGTTGCCTCCCATGTTGACGATGCGTCCCGTCACGGCGGTCCCGTTGTTGAGGACGAACGTCGTCGCGCGGTACTGATCCGAGATGACCTTCGAAGGCTCGACGATCGACTCGAGGAGATTCGTTACGGAGAAACGTCCGCCGACTCCCGTGAGATCGGGACCGCCCGATCCGCCCTTGCCGTCAAAGCGATGGCAGAGAAAGCACTGCGCCGCAGCGAACATGCTCTTGCCGTTCTCGAAGCTGCGACCTTCGAGCTTCGACTCGACGATCGGGGCGAGGTCGGCGACGGTCCACGTCTTGCCGGGGCCCTTCGGCTTCGGAAGCGTCGCGAAGAGGTCGGGCTTGGGCTTGTCCTTGAGGACCTCGGCGAGCTTCTCCTTGTCCGCACCGCTGAGCGTGCCGACCGTCTCGTTCTTGATGTTGCGAATGAAGCCGTCGAAGCTCGCGCCGCCGCGGAACGCGCGGCCTGTCTGGAACCAGCTGAAGAAGCGTTTACGCTGCTCGAGGGTCCAGCCGTTCTTGAGGTCGCGGAGGCAGAACGCGTAGTGGATCTGCTCTTCCTGCGTCGGAGCCGTCTCGAGAAGCTTGAGCGTCTTCTCGGCGGCGTCGTCGGCCTCGAGGTAGACGACGAGGCGGCTGAGCTCGCGGTCGAGGTCGACATCTCCCGACGGATAGAGCAGGTTCAGTCGATCACCGATGTTTTTCGCGTCGTCCTCGGAGGGCTTTCCGAGGCGGATGAAGCAGAGCTGCAAGGCACGGAGGGCACCGAGCTTCACCTCCTTCGATTCGGAGCGCCAATCGTGTCGCTGGAGGCGTTCGAGGGCCGGGACGAGGTCGTCGGAGCTGCCATGGCGCGCGAGCGCGATCACGGACTCGAAGATCGCGCGGGGGCGGTTCTCGGCGAGGACGCGCTCGCGCCACGAGCCGACAGGCTGATGCTCGACGGCGACGCGTGCAGCAAAGCGGATGGCGCGATCCTCGTGGTCGAGGTGCGGCCAGGCTTTGTCGAGCGCATCGGCTTTCGGGCCACCATGCAGGGCCTCGAGCGACTTTCGCAGATTGCGCAGCGAGGAGATCTTCGCGTTGTACGGGGGCGGCGGCTTCGCGCTTCCGCCCTTGACGTATTGCACTCGGTAGAGACCCGACTGCGTGCCGCGCCCGCCGATGGCGAAGTAGAGCGCGCCGTCCTGAGGACGCACGACGAGGTCCGTGAGCGGAAGCGGCGACGCCGAGACGAACTGCTCGAGCTCGCCCGTGTACGAGGAGCCGTCCGGGCTCAGGTGGACGGCGTACATCTTTCCGTAGGACCAGTCACAGATGTAGAGAGCATCCTGATACTTCCGGGGGAACTTCGCGCCGTAGCCGAACGCGATGCCTGTCGGTGAGCCCGGTCCGACGTCGACGACGGAGCCGAGATTGTCGGGGTAGTAGGTCGGCCACTTGCCCGTTCCCGAGCGCCAGCCGAACTCGCTGCCGCTCGTCGCGTGATTGACACGTGTCGGACGGTACCACGGCGTTCCGACGTCCCACTCCATGTCGGCGTCGTAGGTGAAGAGGTCGCCGTGTCGATTGAAGGCGATGTCGAACTGGTTGCGATAGCCGATCGAGGTCAGCTCGAAGGACTTCCCCTCGGGGTCGGTCTTGGCGATCCAGCCACCCGGCGCGAGGCGACCGCGCGCGTGCCCGCGAGCGTCCCACTGACGCGGAAGGAGGAGGTCTTCTTTCCAGACGCGCGGAACGGTCGAGGTTTCCGGGTTCGGAATCTCGGTGTGGTTACCGCCGCAGACGTAGAGCGACTTGCCGTCGGGGCTCAGGATCACGGAGTGCGGACCGTGCTCGCCACCGCCACGAAACTCGCGAAGCAGCTTGACCTCGTCGAGCTGGTCATCGCCGTTCGTATCTTTGCAGCGGTAGAGTCCCTTCTTTTCACGACCTTCACAGCGCACGACGTAGAGGCTGTCGAAGGCCCAGAGGAGGCCGTGGGCCCCACCGGCCGCCGAAGGCACGTCGAGCTTCTCGACCTTGGTCAGCGAGGCGGGAGCACCGGGAGGCGGGGGAGTGATGCGGTAGAGGCCGCCGCCTTGGTCGCCGGCGATGAGTCGGCCCTTCGGATCGACGCAGAGGCTGACCCAAGAGCCTTGCTGCCCGCGAGGGACGGTGTAGATGAGCTCGACCTGGAATCCGGGAAGCGTCGTGATCGCCGATACGGGCGTCGCCGTCACGGCCTTCGCCTGGCGAGCGGCCGTCAAGGCGCCGAGGTTGACGGCGTTCCAAGGACCCTGGCCGAGAGGGCAGAGATTCGCGGCGGCCTTCATGCCGTCTGGAGCTGCAGCGGCGGAGCTCCAACCCGCGATCTTCTTGGTCGAGGCCAGCCAATTGGCGCCGCTCGATCCGAAGACCCGCCTCTTCCCCTTCTTGGGCGTCAGCTCGACCTGGGCGCAGAACCCGGCGGGGCCGCCCTGATTTCGAGCGTGAACGGCGACGACGTTGTCCCCATCGCGAAGATGCTTGAGGATGTCGATCCGAACGGGCGTGGACCACTCGCTGCTCGAGCCGACCTTCTTCCCGTTGACGAATACGGTCATCAGGTTGTCGCAGGTTCCGGCAAAGGCCGCGCTCTTGAGTGCGCTCTTCTTGCCGATGCGAACGACGGTACGGAGGAACACCTCCTCATGCTTCGGCGCGCTCAGCGCCGCCTTCGTCGCCCAAATCCATTGGGTCTTGGCTTGAGCTGCGGCAGCATCCGGCTCCATGCCTCGCGAACTCAGCGCCGCCACCGCGACACAAGCCAAGGCCCAGCCGAGAACAACGAGTTGGCTCCGTTTCATCATCTCTCCGATCACCGTCGTGCTTTACTTCTGCTTCGTTTCTCGACGTCCGCGCAGCGCGAAGCGCGCCGCGTAAGCAGGACATCGTCGATGAGGGGGAGGGAAAAGTCAAATGGGGCCGGAGGGGCTGACGAGCGTCCGTCGCGCAAGCGCCGTTCGTGAAAGAGGGTTCGGATTCAGTTCTCGCATCGATGGGAGCACGAAGTTAGGATCGAGGCACGTAGCGGCCCTGCGTACTTCTCCCGTTCTCGCGATCATGATTCCTTACGGCCGAATCACGGGAACCGTTTTGAGGAGGTTCGTATGCGTCGCTCGTTTCTTTCTGGGTCGGTCAGCGCGTGGGCGCTTTGCACGGGGTGGTTTGTTTCATCGCTGTTCGTCACCGGCTCTGCCGAATCTCAGGACTTCCCACGTCCGATCGTGTCGGCCGCGCCGGGATTGTCCTCTTCCCTGATCGATCTGACCTACAGTCCGTCTCGGAGAGAGGTCTACGTGATCAGCTCCAGCCAGACGGTGATCCACAATGAGCCTCTCAGTGCGAATCCTGTGGTGACGACGTCTCCGTCCGGGACGATGGTCGGTATCGCCGCGGATCCTCGTCAGGGAAACACGGGGGTCTTTTGGCTCGTCGGTTCCGGGGCGCAGCTTTCGCTCTTTCGAGCCAACCTCATCGGGCAGGCGCCGTCGCTATTCTGCACGGTTCCCGTTCTGCCGACGACGGCCGTCATCGGGATAGACGTCGACGATTCCGGGAGCCGGCTTTTCGTCAACGATCAGGTGAACGGGCTTATCGCGACGTACGACATCGCGAACCTCGTCGGCGGAGCGGCTCAGTTCATTAACGCCTGTCCGAAGGTCGGGCCCGGGCTCAGCTGGGGAGTCTCTCATCGGCGGGGTACGATTCAATTCGTCGATGTGGCATCGAATCTCGCCGGACCGATCCCGTTTCCGTCCAACCTGCTCACGCTCGACGTCGCGACGTGCTCGCCGATCGATCTTTCCGGTCACCTGATACCGAACCTCAATCCGCTGTTCTGGATCACGGCGATCGATCACGGTCCGTTCGGCGCGAGTGGCTTCCGGTCGATGTACATGTTCGACTTGGCATCGAACCAGTTGATGGGAACTCTCA
>CAYZGY010000223.1:0-10397 GCA_964478085.1 uncultured Planctomycetia bacterium | reverse complement strand
ATCGGCGGCAAGGACGCGCTCGAGCTGTTCCTTCCCTTCCTGCAGTCTCGACCGGGGCTGCAAGGAAAGGACCAGGACGTCGCGAATTACCTGCTCACCAAGGTCAAGGCCGCCGTTCGAGAGCTCAGTGTCGAAGGATTGCCGTGGATGCTCGGGCGTCTCGAGACGCGAGCGTTCGAGTCGGACGATCTTTCGTACCTCGCGTTCGGTGTCGAGCTGGCGCGCGATCCGGACTTCCGCGGATCACTGATCACAGGAGATCAGGACGTTACCGTGGCGAACGGTCGCTTGCGCGCGGTGTGGACGGCGACGCTCGCGCATCTTCGCGCTCTCGAGCTCTCCTCGAGACCCGTCGGCGAGGCAGCTGATGCCGTCGATGATGAGTACAAGAAGCTCCACGGCTTCTTCGAGAAGGAGTCGCAGCTCAAGGAGAAGGAGCCCGAGCTCGCGGCCGAGCTCGACGCTCGGTCATCCGCACGCGCCGCGCGTCGCGCGCTCGTCGGGAAGCTCGCGGACGCGCTCGAGTCCGGCGATCCTCTCGACACCCAAATGCTGCTCACCGATTTTTCCGATCTGACCAGCGGTCGCAGCGATCGGATCGTGCCCAAGAGTGATCCGGTCGAGAAGCCGAAGAACGGTGGCAACGGCGGCACGCAGCCGAAGGGCGACGACACGACCCCGGGGGCGGCTCCCAAGGCCCCTCGCGCACCCACCGCGAGGGATCGCTGGGCGCACTTGCGCTGGATCGAAGGTGTCCTCAAGTCGGAGGTCGTGACGAAGAACGCGAAGCTCGAGACGCTCCCGCAGCGCTGGGCGAACTTCCTCTCGGCCGAGGAGAACTCGAAGCTGTGGGAGGACCTTCCCGTCGAGTTCCAGACGGACTATCTTCGTCGAGTCGTGCCGCGCGCGGACAAGACGTCCGAAACCGACTCGTAGCTCGTTGTCCTTTTCGCGTTGGCCTTTTCGCGTTGGCCTCTCCGCGTTGGCCTCTCCGCGTTGGCCTTTTCGCGTTGACCCGCCGCGAGACTCGTCGTCCGCGTCGGCCTCGAAGCAGTCCGACGCTCCGTCCGCGTCGGCCTCGAAGCAGTCCGACGCTCCCGCCGAGTGCCGTTCGGATCGTCGAGCGTGCGCGACGTGTGGAGGTTCAGTCGCCCTTCCCCTTGGCTCCGCTCGAGCCGCGACCGAAGCCGCCGCCGAAGCCGCCGCCGAAGCCGCCGCCGAAGCCGCCGCCGAAGCGGAAGCGGAAGCGGAAGATCGTGTAGATGATCTTCGTGCCCGCTCGAAAGGTCCCGCTGATCGTCCCGCTGATCTTGCTCGTGCCGACGCGCTTGCGGTAGCGCGCGGGGCGCTCGTCCGTTCGGAGCCTGCGGAGTTTCGCCTTGATCTGCATCTCGATGGTCCAGCCGAAGTTGCGGTCGGCCATATCGAGTCGGTCGAGACTCTCCTTGCGGATCGCGCGGAAGGGGCCGAGGTCGGTGTAGCGGACTCCCCAAAAGAGGCGCATGAGAAAGCACGCGAGCTTGTTGCCCCAGTACGCCTGAGGCGGAAGAGCGCCCGGCTCGCGCTCGCCGAGCATGCGGCTGCCGATGACGAAGTCGAGCTCGTCTCGGGCGATCGGGTCGGTGAGCGTTCCGAGCTCGTCGGGGTGATCGCTGTAGTCGGCGTCGATGAAGACGACGATGTCCGTGTCGTCGGGGAGGCTCGCGATGCCGCGCAGGCACGCGGCGCCGTAGCCACGCTCGGGCTCGGGAACGACGCGCGCCCCGTGGTCGCACGCGATCTCGGAGGTCGCGTCGGTCGAGCCGTTGTCGACGACGATGACCTCGGAGACGAGATCCTTGGGCAGGTCGTCGAGAACCATCGCGATCGACCCCTCCTCGTTGAGGGCCGGGATGATCACGACGATCTTCGGAGTCTCGGTCGAGCTCGCACCAGTCATCGCGCTGCGCGGCTGCGTGCTCACAGGCGCTCGGATGCCCGCGCGATCTGATCGATGGCGATCAGGTCGCGGAGCAGTGACTCGAGGTCGGCGAGGCGCAGGCTGTTCGGCCCGTCGCAGCGTGCCTCGTCGGGATTCGGGTGCACCTCGAAGAAGAACGCGTCACAACCGACCGCCGCCGCGGCACGCGCGAGAAACGGCACGAGCTCGCGGTTGCCGCCGCTGCGATCGCCGAGCGCACCGGGCTTTTGCACGCTGTGCGTCGCGTCGAAGCAGACGGGAACGCCGGTCGAGCGAATCTCGGGAATCGACCGGAAGTCGTTGATGAGGTCGCCGTGGCCGAATGTCGTGCCGCGCTCCGTGAGGATCACGCCGGGCGTCGACGCACCGGTCGCGGCGGCGACGCGCGAGCCGACGTTTCCCGGCGCGAGAAACTGGCCCTTCTTGATATTGACGATGCGACCTGTCTTGCCGCATTCGACGAGGAGATCGTTTTGGCGGCAGAGGAACGCCGGGAGCTGGATGATGTCGAGCACCTCGGCGGCGGGGGCGACCTCCTCGACGGAGTGGACATCGGAGGTCACCGGAAGACCCGCGCGTTCCTTGACACGCGCGAGCATCTCGAGGCCGCGCTCGAGGCCGGGGCCGCGATAAGACTCGTGCGAAGATCGGTTGGCCTTGTCGTAGGAGCCCTTGAACACGAACGCCGATCCGAGCTCGTCCCGTAGACGCAGCAGCTCCTCGGTGACGGTGTCGAGAAGCTCATCGCTCTCGAGCGTGTCGGGGCCGACGATGAAGAGAGGCGCGGCGGAGCCACCGACGGAGATCCCGTCGGCTTCGATTTTCTTGGTCTCGATCGTCAGAGCGCTCAAAGTTCGTCGTCCTTTTCAGCTTCGCCCATCTCAACTTCATTCGCGGGGGGGAGTCTCGGCCTCGTTTGCATCCTCCCTCGAATCGTCTCTCGAATCGTCTCTCGAATCGCTCTGCGAATCGCTCTGCGAATCGCTCTGCGAATCGCTCTGCGAACCGGTCCACGATTCGCGCACGAGTCGGCGGCGCAGAGCGAAGAGCTCCTCGGCTCGGCGCGAGATCTCGTCCTGCTCGACGAGGTCTTCGAGCAGGCTCGCCGAGATGCACTCGACGCCGTTGAAGCTGCCGACAAGAGCACCGGTGAGGCACGCCGTCGTCGCGTTGTGCCCGCCGACGCGAAGGCTCCGATCGACAGCTCTCGAGTAGTCGTGCGGCATCTTGAGGAATTCGTAGATCGCCGCCAGAAGAATCGGCACGGCGTAGTCTTGAAGGCCGTCGTCGCGCGGTAGGTAGTCGTCGTCGAGCGCGACGCGTTCGATCATCTCGAGCGCGCGGTTCTCGGCCTGCGAGAGGAAGCGAGGCATGTCGAGGACGGCTTCGGCGACGTCCTCGTCGAAGACGCTCGCGGCCTGTGAGACCCGGTCGAGCAGGCGACCGAGGATGAGCTCGCTCGACGAGGCGTTGTTCGCGACGGCCGCCGCCAGCGCTGCCGAGACGGCGAGGACGCGTCGATCTTCGTGCGAGACGCCGATGATCGTCTCGACCTGTCGTGGAATCTCACCGATGGAGCGGCAGTTCCAAAGACCGATCGGGATCGCGCGGCTGATCGCGCCACCGCAGGCGTAGCCCGCGGGGAGTGACGCCTGGTCCCACGGCTTGATGCCCTTGACGATCTGACGAAAGACGCCGGCGACCTCGTCATCCGCTTGGATCACGAGCTCATCGCGCCAGAGCGGGATCATGTAGTCGACGAAGAGCGCGGCACTCTCCGCATCGTCCCGGAAGTCCTCTCGTTCGAGGATCGAGTCGACCAGCGCGACCCAACTCTGGGTCTCGGCCGTGTATTGACCGCGTGGATGGAACCCGCCCGGGGGTGATTCGTACTCCCAGGTCATCGGGCGAGCGATCGAGAGGAGGAAGTGGCGCGAGTAATTCCGGAACGGAAACGCGAGCGCGTCTGCGACGGCCGCTCCGAGGAGCGCACCCTGGTACCGGGACGAGATGTCGTGGGTGTCGGAGGCCATGGCGCCCGATTCTATCGTGGAAGGGCGGGCGCGGGAAGGGAGGGCGCCCGCGACGGGTTGAGCGGCGAATCGCCGCGATTGACTCCCTCGGCGCCGCCTGTTAAGACTGATCCGCAAATCTGTACGACAGGGACGAATACGCATGCGCTGGACGATCGCCCTCGCCTCTCTGCTCGCTCTCTCGGTCGCCTCGGGATGTGCTTCCCCGCGACCCTCCGTTCACCCGGAATTCGCGAAGTACACGCCGACGACGATCTACGTCTTCGACACCGAGAACCGCACGACTCGCTCGCTCGAGCAGGTCAAGTTCGGCGGGCTCGCGCAGCGCATCACGGGGCTGCGCGTGTTCAACTTCCCGAACCTCGTGCAAGTCCAGATCCGCGAAGCTCTCCTGTCCCGCGGCTACGAGGCCGTCGCGCAGGCGAGTGAGACGGCCCCCGACTTTTCGGCAGAAGCGGAAGACAAGCCTCCGTACGACGCGTTCATCACGAGCTCGATCAGCTCGTGGAAAGGCTCGACGCAGCCGCCGTACCGCATCGACATGATCTACAAGATCCAGCTCGTCGACGCGAAGAGCGGCGAGGTGCTCTACGGCGGCGAGTTCGGCATGCGCGGGGCGCCCGAAAAGGGACGCCCGGCGGACACGAGGTTCATCGAGAGCAGCGTGCGAAAGTCGGTGCGCAAGTCTTTGCGTCTCTTGCCTGGAGCGAATTGATCGGCCGAAGGAGGCCGAATCGATGTCGGAAGGGACGCCGGAGCAGGAGACGAGCGAAGCGCTTCTCTCCGCATCTCGCATCCCGCCGGCTCTGAGCGCTCTCCTCTGGCCTTTCTCGCTCCCGTACCGTGCGGTCGTCACCTCGAAACGACGCTGCGCGAAGGCGCGGGCGACGAAGCTCGACGTCCCCGTCGTCAGCGTGGGGAATCTCACCTGCGGTGGGACGGGAAAGACACCGACCGTCGAGTGCGTCGTTCGCGATCTCCTCGAGCTCGGTCATCGTCCGGCGATTCTCAGCCGTGGTTACGGGGCCGAGGATGGCGCAGAGAGCGTCAACGACGAGTTCCGCGTGCTCGCCGAGAATCTCGATGGCGTGCCGCACTTTGCCGGTGCCGATCGCATCGCGAACGGCCGTCGGGCGATCTCCGAGGGGGCCGACGTGCTCGTCCTCGACGATGGGTTCCAGCACGTCCGCCTCGCTCGCGATCTCGACATCGTGCTCCTCGACGCGCTGAATCCGTTCGACAACGGCCGTCTCTTACCGGCGGGGCTCCTCCGCGAGCCGAAGTCGGCGCTCCGGGACGCGGGGCTGGTCGCGATCTCACGGACGGAGCTGGTCGGCGAGGAGAGCGTCGCCGCGATCGAGCGAGAGGTCGCGCGCGTCGCAGCGGACGTGCCGATCGCCCGTCTCGCGCTCGCGGCGACGGAGTGGTGCGACGTTCGTGGCGACGGGGCGGTCGCTCTCGACGAGTTACGGGGAACGCGCGCCGTGCACTTCGCGGCGGTGGGGAATCCTCGCTCCTTCGATCTCGCGATCGATGCTCAGGGCGTCGAGTCTTCGCGGGCGGTCGAGTTTCCCGATCACCACAACTTCACGCCCGGCGACATCGCGCGTGTTTCGGAGGCCGCGAAACGAGCCGGGGTCGAGACCGTCCTCTGCACACAAAAGGACGCCGTCAAGCTTCGGGGAGACGATTTCGAGGCGTCTATGGCGAATCTCCGCTGGCTCTGGCTGCGCGTCGAGCAGCAGGTCACCGGGGGGATGGACGACTACTCCGCCGCGCTCGAACGGCTGCACAATTAGCCGCTGGCGGCTATACTGATCGCCAGGGTTTCCGAGCCCCGAAGAGCGAGAAGCGGAAGAGACGAGTCCGTGGGAAGCGGACAGCGGAGGAATCATGAGTGCGCAACTACTCGAGCTGGTCGGACGACTCGGCCGGCCGCGCGTGGGCGTCGTGGGCGACTTGATGCTCGATCAGTACGTCTGGGGCGACGTCGAGCGCATCTCTCCGGAAGCGCCGATTCCCGTCCTGCGCGTAACGCGACGCGAGGTGCGCGTCGGCGGTGCCGGAAGCGTCGCGGTGAACCTCGCGAAGCTCGGCTGCGACGTCTCGGTCTTCTCGATCCTCGGTGGGGATCGTGACGGCGGGCGCGTCGCCGAAATTCTCGAAGGCGACGGCTGCGACCTGCGCGGAGTCGAGCGCGACGGGTCGCGTCCGACGACCGTGAAGACGCGGCACATGGGATACGTGCAGCAATCGCATCGCGCCGTGCAGCAGATGCTGCGCGTCGACGAGGAGGAGCTCGGCGCGATCGAGGAATCGACCATCATGCGAATCCTCGAGGGGATCGACGCGCAGAAGGGCGAGCTTCAGGCCGTTCTCCTGAGCGATTACCGCAAGGGGCTGATCTCTCCAGCGCTCGTCGAGGGCATCCGTGAGATCGTCGGCGATACGCCGATCCTCGCCGATCCTGCCCGCATGGAGGACTACTCGCTCTATCGCGGCGCCTCGCTGATTTGCCCGAACCGCTTCGAGGCGGAGCTCGCTTCGGGCATCTCGTGTCGTTCGATCGAAGGCTGTCACGACGCGGCGGACCGCTTGCTCGAAGATCTCGACTTGAAGTCGGTCGCGATCACGCTCGACCGTGATGGGATCTTCCTCGCGCTTCGCGGAGGCGAGTACGAGCATTTTCCGACGCGTGCGCGTGTCGTCGCCGACGTCACGGGAGCGGGCGACATGGTTCTGACCGTGCTCGGCGCTGCGGCGGCGGCCGGCGCGAGCCCGCAGGACGCCGTCCGTCTCGCGAACGTCGCGGCCGGTCTCGAAGTGCGGCACTTCGGCGTCACGCCGATCAGTCGCGCGGAGCTCGCCCAGGAGCTTCGCTTCCAAGGGCACCCGGTCGTCGGCAAGATCAAGACCGAAAAGGAGCTCGTTCCGCTCGTCGAGGAAGCCAAGCGTTCGGGCAAGAGCGTCGTCTTCACGAACGGCTGCTTCGATCTGCTCCACCCCGGCCATCACCATCTTCTCAACGGCGCTAGTCGAGAGGGCGACATTCTCATCGTCGCCGTCAACAGCGACGCGTCCATCCGTCGTCTCAAAGGCGAACATCGTCCACGCATCGGCGAGGAGGACCGCGTCAAGATGCTCGCGGGCATGGAGGCGGTCGATTTCGTCACGCTCTTCGAGACCGACACGCCGAACCATCTCCTCGAGTCACTTCACCCCGATGTTCTCGTCAAGGGCGGCGAGTATCGCGAGGGCGTCGTCGTCGGACGCGAGATCGTCGAGGACGCGGGCGGTCGGATCGCCTACATCGATCAGATGGACGGCTTCTCGACGACCAAGCTCCTCGGCGAGGCGGGCGAGGAACCCGAAAACTGAGCGTATTGACGACTTGGAGCACGCTTTCGGCGGGTACTTATCGTGTTTACAAACCGAGCCACCACCGTATCATAGCTCTATCGGCCCGCTCGCGTCCCCGCGAGGGAGGCGGGCAAATCATCCGTAAGAAATGGTCTCGACGGAAGCTCTTCGGCCGGTGAGCGAGCCGTCGATCTCGGTCTCTTCGCGCCTCGTTTCCGTCGATTCGGCGCGCTCGCCTCGCTTTCGGCTCCTCGTTGCCGACCGGTTTCGGTCGCCGCGTGCAGGGGATCGCTGATTCTTGGCGGCTGCGTGTAGACATCCGGTGGAGCGTGGAAATCGACGGGCTGCGAGCAAGGAACGCTATGCCGTCTCAACAAGACTTTCTCTTCGGCAAGATCGCGATGAAGAACCGCCTCGTCAACGAGGCGCAACTTCAAGAGTGCATGGATCTTCTCGATAAGACTACTGGCAATGGGGGGGGCAACGGGGCGACGCTCGGAAAGGTGCTCCTTCAGAAGGGGTACATCACGGCGTCCCACTACCAGGCGATCTCGGGCAAGGTCAATTCGATGGGAGGAGCCGACTCTGGCGCTGGTGCCGGGGCCGCAGCTCCGACCGGCGGCGGCGCCGCTCCGGGTCGTCCTGCGCAGCAAGGCAATCTTGCGCCGAGCGGACTCGGCGTGACCGTCCGCGAGGTCGCCGCGAAGGACTACTCCTCGCTCGCGAACGAAGGACTCGACGCCTACCTCCAGGAGGCGCGTCGTGTCGGAGCGTCCGACCTCCACTTCCAGGTCGACGCGCCGCCGTTCTTCCGTCTCCACGGCTCGATCGTCTATCTCAATCATCCCGTGCTGACGCGTGAGGTGACGAAGGAGAAGATCTTCACGATTCTCAACGACGCGGATCGAGAGACCTTCGAAAAGTACAACGACCTCGACTTCTGCTACGCGCCCGACCACGGTCGCTACCGTGCGAACGTCATGCGTCAGCGCAAGGGCATCGACGCGGTCTTCCGTCTCATTCCCGACGAGATTCCGACTCTCGAGAGCCTTCACCTTCCCGAGGTTCTCGGCAGGTTCACGAAGTATCGTCAAGGCATCGTGCTGATCACGGGACCCGCCGGTTCGGGCAAGACGGCGACGATGGCCGCGCTCGTCGAGATGATCAACCAGGCACAGGCCGATCACATCGTCACCGTCGAGGACCCGATCGAGTACCTGATCCCGAGTAAGCAGTGCAACGTCAACCAGCGTCACGTGCACGTGCACACCGAGACCTTCGCGTCGGCTTTGCGTTCAGCGATGCGCGCGGATCCCGACTACATCTGCGTCGGTGAGATGCGTGACCTCGAGACGATGTCGATGGCGATCACGGCGGCCGAAACCGGTCACCTGGTCTTCGGAACGCTTCACACGACGAACGCCGTGCGCAGTATCGACCGACTCATCGACGTCTTCCCGCCGAAGGAGCAGGAGCAGATCCGCGCGATGGTGTCCGAATCGATGCGTGGTGTGATCTCCCAGAAGCTCTTGCCGCGCGCCGACGGCCTCGGCCGCGAGCCTGCGCTCGAGATCATGTTCGCCACCTCCGCCGTCGCCAACATGATCCGTGAGAAGAAGACCTTCCAGCTCAACTCGGTCCTCCAGACCGGCGCGAAGGAGGGCATGTCGACGATGGACGACTCGATTGGTCAATTGCTCAAGCAGAGGCTGATCACGCAGGAGACCGCGTGGTTCTTCGCCGAGAATAAGGATCGCTTCAAGCCGCAGTAAAAGGTCTGACATGCCGCAAATCGACGCGTATCTCGAGAAGCTCGACGAGGTCGGTGGTTCCGACCTTCACCTCACATCCGGCGTGCCGCCCAAGGTTCGCGTGCACGGCCGACTGCGTACCCTGAGCGACAAGCCGATTCCGGCCGAGACGCTCGCTTCGATCATCGACGAGATTTTCAATCCGCATCAAAGGAAGATCTACAACGAGAAGAACGACCTCGACTTAGCCTACGAGATTCCGGGCGTCGCCCGCTTTCGCGTCAACGCATTCATGACGCGCCTCGGTCCAGCGGTCGTCTTCCGTCACATCCCCGAGGAGATCAAGCCGCTCCACGAGCTCGGTGTTCCCGATGTGATTCTCAAGTACGCGGAGCTCGACTCGGGCCTCGTACTCGTCACCGGTCCGACGGGCTCGGGAAAGTCGACGACGCTCGCGGCGCTGCTCGACCATGTCAATGTGAACATGGAAAAGCACATCGTGACGATCGAGGAGCCGATCGAGTTCGTCCACCGCAACAAGAAGAGCTACTTCACGCAGCGCGAGGTCGGTGTCGACTCCGATAGCTTCTCAGCGGCCCTGCGCGCGGCGACTCGTCAGGATCCCGACATCGTGCTCGTCGGCGAGATGCGCGATCCCGAGACGATCGGTCTCGCGATCACCGCCGCCGAGATGGGCTTCCTCGTCTTCGGCACGCTTCACACGAACAGCGCCGCGAAGACGGTCGACCGAATCATCGACGTCTTCCCCGAGGATCAGCAGAATCAGGTCCGCACGATGCTCTCGGTGACACTCAAGGGGGTCTGCGCACAGCTCCTCATGCCGACCGTGGACGGCAAGGGACGAATTCCCGTCAACGAGATCCTCATGGGCTCCTTCGGCCTCGGAAACATCATTCGCGAGGGCAACATCTCGAAGATCATCTCGGTGATCGAAGGTGGTCGAGGCGAGGGCATGCAGATGATGGACGACTCGATCATGCAGCGCCTCAAAGCAGGCAAGGTGACCGCCGAGCGCGCGCATCTCTTCGCGGCGCAGAAGCAAAAGTTCGAGCACCTCGTGCGGAAGGAAGAGGCGCATAAGGCGAAGTCGGCGTGAGCCGCAGCCCGCAGCCCGCAGCCCGCAGCCCGTAGCCCGTAGCCGGTTCAGCTCAATCGCAGGACGTCGATGCGAGGCAGCCGAGCGCGCCGGGTGTCTCGTCGACGCTGCAGTGCTCGGGCCCCGGCGCCACGGGTGGCGGGGCGCCCGTGAACAGGAAGCTCGCGATGATCACG
>CAYZGY010000222.1:3128-10403 GCA_964478085.1 uncultured Planctomycetia bacterium | reverse complement strand
GCGTGACGTGGCGGGGCGCGGGTTCTTCGAAGCTGGTCGGGATTGCCGACGCGCGGGAGACACGACTTACGCCGAGGGCTGTGAGATCCACATTGCGCGCGAGCTCGATCGCGACGGCCGCCGCGAAACCGCGAGGGCGATCGTCGAACGCAACACACGTGATCGCGGGGAGGTCTCGCGCTGGCTGCCGATGTGGGAGGCGCTCGCGTGTCTCGTGGCGGATTCCGTCGAGGAGCGTTTCGAGGAGACCGCCGCGGCGCTCACGCGTTTCGAGCAGGAGGGGCGGGTCTGGCCGACCTTCGTCGCCTGGACGCTGCTCGGCGAGGCCTCGGATCTTCCCGCCGGTTCGAGGGAACGCGTCATCGCGGCACGCGAACGGATGGCGAGTACGATGAGCGAGCGCCTTCCGAGCTCGCTGCATGTCGCGTTTCGGAAGACTTGGTTTCCTCGCGACGACCAGCGAGCCCCGAGATTATCGAACGCGAGCGCGAGCTCGCCAGCCCCGGAGGGGTGCGACGTGGAGCGACGAGTTACCGGAGATTGGAGAAGGCCTCTTCTCGAGTGGGTGCGCGAACGAGACGAGCCGCTTTCGGCGGCGCTCGAGAGGTCTCTCGAGATCGTCACTCGGTCGCTCGGCGCCAGCGGCGCAGGCATCGTCGATCCCGACTCGAGCCCCCCACTCACGCTTGCGGCGGGCGTCGGTGACGATGCGAGCTTCGCCGATGATCTCGCTGGGCTTCTTCACGACGCGCGGGAGCCTGGAGAGGCTCGTGTCGGTCACGCGGGCGCTGTCGTCCGACTCTCGGACGGAGATCGGTTCGTTTGGATTCGGTCGCCCGGAGTCGGCTGGGCGGCGGAAGAGCTCACGGCGATCGAGGCCGCGATCCTCGAGGTCGTCGACGTCCTCGACCTCGTGTTCAGCACGGTCCAAGCCGTCGCACGGTCGGACTCGGCCGCGGCTGCGGCGCACGCAGCACGAGCGGAAACCCGTCGTCTCCAGGCGATCGTCGGTTCGGATGATCGCCTTCCCGACACGGCCGTCATCACGCGTCGCAAGGACCTGAGGGAGGCTGTCGAAGGCGTGGACGCTTCGCTCGAGAGTGGTGGAGCGCCTGTCGCGGCCTCTCGGTCGATGCGCGAGATCATGAGTCGACTTCCGCGCCTGGCGAGCGCGGAGTTGCCGATCCTGATTCTCGGAGAGAGCGGCGTCGGAAAGGACTGCCTGGCGCGGTGGATCCACTTCTTGAGCCCACGACGCGAGGCGCCGTTCGAGGCCGAGGTCTGCTCGCTTCCCGATTCGCTGCTCGAGTCCGAGCTCTTCGGCTACGTCGAGGGCGCGTTTACGGGCGCCGAGACGGAGCGGGCCGGTGTTTTCGAGCGTGTCGCGGGTGGCACACTCTACCTCGACGAGGTCACGGATCTCTCCGACGCGCTCCAGGCGAGGCTGCTGCGAACGCTCGAATCGCGACGCGTGAGGCGCCTCGGCTCCGAGACCGAGATCGAGCTCGACTTCCGCCTGATCTCGTCGAGCCGCGTCGCGACCGAGGAGGCGCTCGGCGAGCGCGGCGTTCGTGAAGAGCTGCTCTGGCGGCTGCGTGGCGAGGTGATCTGGATTCCGCCCCTGCGAGAACGTGAGGAGGACATCGTCGAGCTGACCCGGCACTTTGTCGCGTCGTTCGCCGCGCGTGGGCCGGTGCCGGAGCCGTACGTTCACCCCGCGGCGCTCGAGAAGCTCGTCGCGCACGATTGGCCCGGAAACGTCCGCGAGCTCTTCAACGAGCTCGACAGCGCCCTCGTCGAGAACTCCCGTGAGCTGCGCTCCGAGAACGTGCTCGCGCGCCCGAACGCCCCTCGGCGAGGCGAGGGCGGGGCGATCGAGATCGGCAAGACCTTTCGAGGTGCCCGTGACGAGTTCGAGCGCGATTTCGTGGTTCGCACCTTGCTCCACTACGCGGGAAACGCGAGCCGCGCCGCCGAGGCGCTCGACATCACGCGCCGGTACCTCGGGAAGCTGCTCGAGAAGCACGGCATCGACCTCCAGGAGATCAAGACCGAGCTCGGTGCGAAGGACGCGGCCAAACGAGCCCGTTGATTCCAGATGAGCCCCAAGGTTCCGAGTGAACCGGCTTCGAAAAAGCAGATGGCCCACCCTCGAAGTGCTTCGAGGATGGGCCGATCTCTCGTTTGTGCCCCCCGGTGTTGGTATCTCCGAATGGAGTCACCTTGGGATCAGTTGCCGGCTTCGACAGGGGCTCGGCAGGCCGTCGTGCGAGCCGCCGCTCAACCGGCGACGAACCTTAATGCAACCGGTGTTCCAGTGGGCACAGAGAATCTCGTAATCCGCCCAAATCACTATGATATAATCTCTTAAGGGTTTGTCTTCTTTCTTGGTACCACGAATAGGTATCCAAATCGGACGGAGGGTTTACACTCTGCTCCGATGACTTGGAACGATCGTTCCAGGTACTTGCCGAGCGGCTCCGTTTTGTTTTTGACCGACGTGAGACTGCGCCCCTACAATTGCCCTATTCTTGGTTGGGTCCTAGGATGCCTCCCCCGTCGATCGAAGAACCTCCATGTCTGTCACGAGGGAACGGATGGGTTGTTCCGCACGCCGTATCTTGAGTCTGGGTGTCTTGAGTCTGGGTGTCTCGAGTCTGGGTGTCTCGAGTCTGGTTTTGCTCGTGCTGGCGGGCTTCTGTTGGCTCCCGGTCTCGGCTTGGGCCGATGAGTCTGCACCGAATAAGTTCGTTCGTGGTGACGCGAATATCGACGGCAACGTCTCGCTCGCCGATGTCTTCGCCATCCTCAACTACCTCCACCGCGGCCAGCAGCTGGAGTGCTTCGACGCGGCCGACGTCAACGATGACGGGATCGTCAGCGACGGTGACATGTGGCCTCTGCTCGTGCTGGTCAACCGCTGGGGAACGACGGCGCACCCTATCCGCAGGCCGGCTTCGACGCGACGGAGGATGGTATCGACTGTCGGCGGGGTCGGCGACTGCTGATCGGTGAGGGCGGTGACGCCGAGGGTGCCGGCGGCGGTGACGCGGAGCCGGATGAAGCGAAACCGGCTGCAGACGGGCCGGACGAGGTCGAGGCGAAAGGCACGAGCGAGGGCGGCGGAGTCGGCAACCAGCTCTGCGACCCGGTCGGTTACGGATCGGAGCTCGAGTTCATCCACTTCGCGCCCGACGATGTGCCCGCCTTTCCCGGCATGGAAGACATCGAGGTCGACATCGTCTTCGAGACTGTCGTCGGCGATGTCGAGGCGTTGACCCTCAGCATCTTCGCCGAGCCGAACTATGTGACGCTCGAGAGCCTCGAGTTCACACAGAAGTTCCTCGATGACAGCTTCACGAACATCGGATCCGTGCGCACCTTCGACGATCCGCGTGCGGAGGGTCATCTCGCGACCTCGATCGCGTTCGACGTGACGACGGGCTCCAAGCGGCTTCCCGAGACGACTCTGCGACGCATCGCGAGCCTGCGATTCTCGATCGATCCGAACGCTCCGGTCGGGGAGTCGATTCCGATACTCTTTCAGCCTTACCCCGGATTCGACGGTCTTCCCGAGATTCCCAACGAGGTGGTCGGCGGTGGCCGAGCACGTATCCACGAACGTTGTGGGTTGAGCGTGCGCGTCGTCGAGCCCGAGCGATTCTTCGTCCGTGGGGACGCTGATCGAAACCAGCGCATCAATTTGAGCGACGTTGTCGGCATCCTTCAGTATCTCTTCCAGGGCGAAGCGTGGGTGCCTCCGTGTCTCGACGCGGCCGACACGGACGACAACGGAACCGTCGAGGTCTCCGATGCGCTCTACCTCACCGCGTTCCTCTTCCGCAAGGAAGCTCCCCCACTGCCGCCGTTCCCACTTCCCGGGGTGGACTCGATGGTCCCCGATCGCCTCGACTGCGTGACCACTCCCTGACAGCCCGTTGAAAGAGTCGATTCGGCGTCCAAGCACTTCTTCAACAGGCGGCTAGGGGAACGGTCCCGCGTCCGGCTTCATCGGATTCGCGAGTGACGTGGACAAGGTCCAGAATGGTGTGAACACGAGCCAGCGCTGCGCCGTCGCCAGCGTTCGAAATCTTGACCCGAGCGGGTCGAGTATCTCGACCCACCGATTCGTTCGAAACCAACGAGCCGAGACTTTCCACTGTCTCGGCTCGTTCTCGATGACGAGAAGAGTGAGGGCGGGTCTTGGCGCGATTCCGAGTGCGCACAAAAAACCCCCCCGCGACGGATCACGAGGGGGCACAAACGAGGAGAAAAAAAACCGGTTTTCTTGGTTTGTTCGGGGCTCGGTGTGTACGCAGTGCCAGCCGTTCCAGTTACGCTCGCCGGTGCGACCCACGGTCGCTCTGCGATCTGCCGCGCTGAAAGAGCCGTTGTTCGATGGCCGCCTAGCGCACCAGACGGGCGCATCAGACGGGGAGAACCCACGATCCTGACCTCGACGAGCTTCTCCAGCCCGACTTCGGTCTGACATCTTAGATGTTCGATGGGCGCCAGCTGCTTCGGAAAGATCCCTGACGGATATCGAACTGTTTCGATTCTAAGGGTGCTCCTGACACCCGGCAACCAAAAAACTTTGTCGAATGTTCTGTCCCGAAACCCTGCTGTCAAAACAGGCTAGGGAAAAACCCGCAGGCGTGACGAGAGAGCTTGTGCGGGTCTCAGGGAAGGGTTCTGTTCGGGACTCAAAGCAGCGGGGGAGCGAGCTCGTGCCAGTGGTCCAGGATCTCGGTGCCCAGACATAAAAAAAGGGCGTCAGCTATCTGACGCCCTTCCGTAAGAAATGAAGCAAGTAAAAGGAGAAATGGGTATGTTAACCTCGTCTGCCGCGACCCTCATACTCCGACGAGCCGCTTTTCCAGCTGCTCGTCACCCTCTCATGTCGGGGACGATCTCCTCCTCCTGAACCAAAACCCACCCTCTCGGGACTTCTTACGGTCTCACCCTCTCTTGATAACCCTTCCGTTGCGTTCTCTTAGCCTGAGCTTGTCTTCTGAGTCGCTAACCGAAGTTCGATCCTCTGGGAAGATCTCGGTCATTCGGATTGACCAAATGTTCAAGCAACGGGCGTACCGTTTCGGAGGCTTTTTCGTTTCCTCTGCGTAAGTCCCAATTTTGCCGCTGCTTAGGGGGTGACTGAGAAGCTTGAGGTTGGCGCGAACATTCCGGGAAGCCGGCAATTCTCTGGCCGGTTTTTCGGTAGCACGGTGACGCAGAACCGGACACAACCCCCTAAGTCAATTACTTGATGGTGGTTAGATACTTCGGCCAAAAAATAGCCGCGACAACTTCTCCGGCCAAAAAACAGCCGCTTTTCCCACGCGACCGGCGCGAGATCCTTTGAGGCTCACGGACGGTTCAGCCCTCGTCACCGGGAGGTTTCTGCTTGTCAGTCAGCGCGCGTCTCCATCATAATTTCGGGCTTCGGATTCGGCGGGTGCGTTCCCCCGAGTGCGCGGTCTCGGGTGGGTTTCCCCCCGGCCGGGTCGGCCTCAGTGAACGGTCGGCTCGACGGGTGCCGGACCGTTCTCCAGCCTTCGATTCGACGGAGTAGCGAGTTGTCTCAGCTGATAGGAAATGCCGTGATCGGGCAGTCGGGCGGTCCGACCTGCGTCATCAACGAGAGTCTTGTCGGTGCCGTGCTCGAGTCCCGCAAGCACGGGGCGATCGAGAAGATGTACGGGGCTCTGCACGGCCTCCAGGGTTTTCTTCAAGAGGATTTCCTCGATCTGACGGCCGAGAGTGACTCGACCCTCGAGGCGGTCGCTCGCACGCCGTCCGCGGGCCTCGGCTCCGTCCGCAAGAAGGCGACGCAGGAAGACTGCAAGGCGCTGATCCAAGTATTCAAGGCCCACAACGTCCGTTACTTCTTCTACATCGGCGGCAATGACAGCGCCGAGACCGCCAACATCATCGATGAGCTCGCGCGGGGCGAAGACTACGACTTCCGCGTCTGCCACCTGCCGAAGACGATCGACAACGATCTTCTCGTCACGGATCACTGCCCCGGATACGGCAGCGCAGCGCGATTCGTCGCGCTCGCCCTCGCCGGGGATAACCTCGACAACCGGGCGCTCAAGGGCGTCAAGATCGACGTGATCATGGGACGGCACGCCGGATTCCTCACGGCGGCCGCCGCGCTCGGGCGACGGGACGAGGACGACGGCCCTCATTTGATCTACGTCCCCGAGGTCGCGTTCGACGAGAACAAGTTCTGTGACGACGTCGCCAAGACGATGGACAAGTACGGTCGGTGCGTCATCGCGGTCTCCGAAGGAATCGCCAAGGCTGACGGCACGCCCGTGTTCACGAGTGGCGAGAAGGACTCGCACGGCAACGTGCAGCTCTCCGGCACGGGTGCGCTTGGCGACTACCTCGCGTCGCTCGTCAAGGAGAAGGTTCCAGACGCCAGTCGCGTTCGCGCCGACACGCTCGGTTACATGCAGCGCTGCTTCCCGACGATCCGCTCGGAGGTCGACGCTCGCGAAGCTCGCGAGTCGGGCGCCTTCGGAGTTCGCACGCTGGTCGAAGGAGATCAGACGAGCGGCTCCGTCGCGATTCGCCGCACGGCGAATGGCGCGGAGTACGCCTCGGAGATGTTCCTCACAGAGCTCAAGAACGTCGCAAAGCATACGCAGGAGCTTCCCGCGGAATACATCGCGGAGAATGGTCACGACGTGACGCAGGCATTCATCGACTACGCGCTTCCACTCATCGGCGAGCTTCCGACGCTGGGTCGACTCGGCGCCGCGACCGTCGAGAAGAAGCTCTGATGTGAGCAGCTCGACCGCGCGTCGGTGACGGCTCAGCCGAGTCGATGACGACGCGCGGGCGCGCTTCACTCCGATGCACGAAACTACGGATCGACAGCACGTCGTCTTTGCGCTCACCTCGCACGGGTTCGGGCACGCCGCTCGATCATTGCGAGTCGCGGGCGAGCTCTTGTCGCGACACCCCTCGCTCGACTTGACGATCGCGACGCGCGTGCCTCGCTGGTTCGTCGAGTCGCGTCTGCCGCGTCCGGTGAAGTTTCGCGAGGTCTGCTACGAGCCTGGGGCCGCACAAATCAACTGCTTCGAGGTCGACGTCGAAGGGACGCGCGCCGCTTACGACGAGTTTTTTCGAGACCGGCCGAGCCGTCTCGAGGACGAACGTCGCTTTCTCGCGGAGACGTCCCCTGTCGGAGTCGTCTGTGACATCCCGGCCGTGCCGATTCGCGCGGCCGAACCGCTGGATGAGCGCGTCGCAGGGCGCCAG
>CAYZGY010000222.1:0-3118 GCA_964478085.1 uncultured Planctomycetia bacterium | reverse complement strand
CATCCCGGTCGTCGGCGTGTCGAACTTCACGTGGGACTGGATCCTCGAGCCCATTCTTCCGCGCGAGCACATCGAGGCTCTCCGGGAGGACTACCGCCTCGGCGACCTCTACCTGAGCTTGCCGTTCGGGCCGGGCACGAGCCCATTCCGTGAGACGGAGCACGTTCCGCTCATCGCTCCCGGAGTCGCCCGAGATCGGTGCGAGGTGCTCGAGTCGATTGGACTCTCGGACGAGAGCGACCGACCGATCGTGCTCGTGACGATCGGAGGTTGGGGCGCGGCCGAATGGTCACCGATCTGTGTCGGAGGTTGTGAAGGCTATCAGTTCGTCCTCGTCGGGGACTTGCCGGTGGAGACGCACGCACCCACCGTGCGACTGCCCGATGGATTGACGGACGGACTCGAGGTCGCCGATCTCGTCGCGGCGGTCGATCTGGTTCTGACGAAACCCGGCTACGGAATGGCGTCGGAATGCGTGCGCCATCGAACGCCGATGCTCGGGATCGAGCGACGCGACTTTCGCGAGGAGGGCGAGCTCCTCCGCGGCCTACGCGACGCCGGCCCCTTCGAGACGATCAGCCTCGAGGACTTCTTCGGCGGGTTTTGGGACAGACCGCTGCGAGAGCTCGCCGCGAATCGCAGCTCATGGAGAGAGACACCGCTCGATGGAACTCGGGAGGTCGCTCGACGTCTCGGAGAGTTTTTCGAGCTGAACGGGGAACGTCGAGAATCGCGGAACGTCAGCGCCGCGACTCTCGACGTCGGCAAGGGAGAGAATCGATGAAATCGCTGCCCGAAGGCATTCTGCCTCCTCTCGTGACCACGTTTCGCAAGGATCGTTTCGATCCGAAGGCGTACTGCTCGAACCTCCAGTTCTTCAACGCGACGGATCTCGCCGGGTACGTAGTCCTCGGGTCGAACGGGGAGGGGGTCTACCTCAGCGACGAGGAGGCGATCGAGGTCATCGAGACGGCCGCCCAAGCGCGCGCCGAGGACAAGTCGCTCATCGTCGGAACGGGTCGCGAATCGACGCGTGCGACGATCGAGTTCACGAAGCGTGCGGCCAAGGCTGGTGCGCAGGCAGCGCTGGTCGTCCCCCCCGCGTACTATCAGTCGTCGATGACCGAGTCGGCTCTCGACTTCCACTACCGCTCGGTCGCGGACGCGTCCGACATTCCGATTCTGCTCTACCACGTCCCCAAGTTCTCGCCGATTCGGTTCGAGCCGAAGCTCGTGCAGAGTCTGGCGAATCATCCGAACATCGTGGGCATGAAGGACACGTCGGCAGACATGGTGTTCCTGACGACCTGCCTGAAGGAACGTCCCGACGGCTTTCGAATCTACGTCGGAACGGCGAATATCCTGCTCATCGGGACCGTTCTCGGCGCGGATGGCGGGATTCTGGCACTTTCGAACATCGCGCCGAACGAGTGTGTCTCGCTGTGGAACCTCGCGACGCGTGGAGACATCGACTCCGCTCGCAGTCTTCAGTACCGCCTGCTTCCCGTCAATCAAGCGATCACCGCTCGCTTCGGGATTTCGGGTCTGAAGCAAGCGATCGACTCGATCGGGCTCATCGGCGGAGAGACCCGTCGTCCGCTCGAGCCGCTCAGCGCGAAGCAGCAGGAGGAGCTCCAGCAGATCCTCGACGCCGGCGGGATCTCATCGGCCTCGGCCGCCGCAGCGGGAGAAGCCTGAGTCGGTCACTTCGCTCAGCGTAGTCGGGCAACCCGTTCAGCTTCCGAAGAGCCCTCACGGAGCTTCCACCACGCGTCAGCCTCGAGCGGGCCGAGTCGGTCGACGTGTCCACTCGGCCATCGAATCTCCACGGAGTCCGCCCGATTCGCCGTACCGAGTCCACAGTGGACTCGCACGTCGTCCGACGAGAGGTAGCCGCCGCCGCGGGTGACGTGTCGAGTGATCGTCTTGCCCGCCACGGTGAACAGCGCCGTCGCGCCGAGACCGTCGCGATTCGATCGCGTGCCCTCGAGGGAGACGAGTAGTGTGTGATTCGTCTTGCCGGACTCGTTCCTGAGAATCACGGGCTGGCCGTCTTGCACCGAAACGACGATGTCGAGATCGCCGTCGTTGTCGATGTCCCCCACTGCCGAGCCGCGGTGCGAGCGGGGCGTCGCGAGATCCTCTCCGACCCTCGCTCCCCTCTCGGAGAAGACGCCTCGACCGTCGTTCTCGAAGAAGTGGCAGGGCTGCTGATACCGAATCGCCGCGTGAATCTCGGCTGCGCGAGGATGCACGTGGCCGTTGGCGACGAAGATGTCGAGATCGCCGTCGAGGTCGAAGTCTGCGAGGTTCGCGCTCCAACCCAGGGCGAGGTACGACGACTCGCCGAAACCGCTCGACGTGGACTTGCTCTCGAAGAGACCGCCGGAGACGCCGCGGTAGAGCGCGTTGCGCTCCTGCGAGTAATTCGTCACGAAGATATCGATTCGTCCGTCCCCGTTTGCGTCGCCCAGGGCGACTCCCATGCCGGCCTGCCCTTGACCTTCGTCGCTGAGAGCCGCGCCGGCGAAGAGCGCGTCGTCCTCGAAACGCTCGCCGCGGTTCATCCAGAGGTAGTTTGCCGTCGTGTCGTTCGCGACGTAGATGTCGACACGGCCGTCACTGTCGAAGTCGGCGCTCGCGACGCCGAGGCCGTAACCGCCGGTCGTCTCATCGAGACCGAGCTCCTTCGTGACCTCCCGAAAGCTCCCCCGTCCATCGCCGCGGTACAGCGAATCCCCTTCGGGCTCGAAAAAAGTCGGCCCGCACGCGACGAGCACACCGTTCTCGCGGCAGGGCTCGCCCGCGTTCGGCAGAGACGCGAGGTCGAGGCGGACGTATCGTGCGACGTAGAGGTCGAGATGACCGTCCGCGTCGTAGTCGAGGAAGACCGCGCTCGTCGAGAGGCCCGCGTGCGCGATGCCCGCGGTCTTCGAGACGTCGCGGAACGAGCCCGCTCGATTCTCGAGGAGGCGGTCTTCGCCAAAGCAAGCGAGGAACAGATCGGTGTCCCCGTCGCCGTCGTAGTCGCCGGTGGCGACACCCGTGACCCACAGAGGTGACGTGATGTCGACCTCGGTCGTCGCGTCGCGAAAGGATCCGTCATCCTCTTGGTGAT
>CAYZGY010000221.1:0-10437 GCA_964478085.1 uncultured Planctomycetia bacterium | reverse complement strand
TCGGGTGTGCCAGACAAGCCGGATGGCTTTACCGCTGCGGCGGCCTCCTCTCATATCCTCGTGTTGGATAATCTCGACCGCTTTACGGGCTGGCTGCGTGACAAGGTGGCGCGCATTACAACGGGGGCGGATGACAGCTACCGCAAGCTTTACACCGGCAACGAGGCAGGCCGGGTACGTTATCGGTGCTGGCTGGCGGTGACATCTCGCACGCCCACCACTTTACAGCGCGACGACTTGGCCGATCGGATGCTCTTGGCCCCCGTGGTGCGGATCGGCAACGAGGATCGGCGGCGAGAAACCGCCTTGGCAGAACAAGCAGGGCAGTTGCGCTCTTGGTTCTGGGGCGATGTGCTGCAGGCGCTTAATCAGGTTGTGGCTCGAGTCCGAGCGGGGAGACTGGAAGGGCGTTCTTTGCTGCGCCTCGCCGACTGGGAGAGTGCCCTCGGCCGAGTGTCCATCGACGGACTCGACGTCAACGCGTTCCTCGCGCCCGATGCGCTGGTCTACAAGTGCGCATCGAGCTACGTCCGCTTTCGCCGAGCGGGCCAGAGCCACGAACGCGCGATGGCGACGCTCAAGAGACTCGTGCCGCGGTGGAAGCGCTACGAAAAGGCGAGTCTCCTCGTCCTCAGGATGCGGAACCGGAAGTACGACGGTCAGGACGACGAGAAGCGCGTCTACACGCTGACGAAGAATCTCTCGAAGGAAGCAATCGTCTTGCGCGTCGGAAAGAAGACGCGTTTCCCGATGCGTCTCGCAGGCGTGCCGGCGGGCTTGCGCTCGACGAAGCTGCGCGTCTCGAAGTTCTACACGACGGCCGACGGTTTCACGCGCCGCATTCAGCCGCGCCGCCCCAATGACACCGGCATCAACCGTGACCCCGCGTCGATCGGTCGCAAGCCGAAGCTCTCGAAGCCCGTCAAGGGGGTCGTCCTCGAGGACGACGAAGCGGAGGTCGAGCTCCTCCTGTCGCGCAAGCGGGTGCAGAAGTCGAAGCGGCGCAGCATCCGCGTCGAGCTTCCGAACTGGAAGGTCTACGAAGGGCCGTGGGAAAAAGACATCGTCGACCTCAACCAGAGCCGCACCTGGAGCGACGTGAAGGGCCTCGCCTTCGACATGCCCCTCCCCCCGACGGGCTTCCGCGTCGCACCCGAACTCACGAAGCTGCTCGGGGCAGCGCAGAAGTAGCACCGGAAGGCCCGTCTCGGCCCGTGACTGGATGCTCCGCGCCTTCGCCGCCGATATCCTCGCCCCACTGCTGGTGTGGCGAAACGGATACGACCGGTCGCAGTGGCCTCGTGAGCTTTCGCCCCCAGATCTCGCGTCCGTGATCACCGAGATCGCGCATCACGAGTCCCGCTTGCTCTTGAAGCACGAGGAGGTAGCGGCCGTTCTCAATGAGACGGACAAAGCTGTCCTGTCCCTCCGACCGACTCTCGAAGATGATCTTCCGTTCTGCGTAATGACGGTCAACGCTCGCTGCTTCGCAAGACTCCAGTTGCCAACGCGACCGTCGGCGTCCGCCGTCAGTATTTCGTCACCGTGCGGCGCCCACGCGAGACCGACGAGCGGTTTCGCACGGCCTGCGAAGATTGCCTGCGGTGTGCTCGGATTGAGAAGGTCTACGAGTGACACGGCGCCCGTCGACGACGACGCGTAGGCCCGACCCTTCTCGTGAGTCGGGGTCGGCGGCAAGAGGCGAGGCACACGAGATGGAAAGTACGTCGTACCCGCGATCGCGAAGTCGCCCGAGATCGAGACCGAGCACCCGAAGAGATCGTCGTCGGACGCGTTCGGATCGTCGGTCACGAGTCTCGCCGATTCCTCGGGGGGACAAGGCTCCGCTCCCGAGAGGGGCGAGCTCGAATCCCACAGGCCGCCTGCCAAGAGCCAAAAAGAAAACGCAAAAACGATGAGAGAACCGCCCAATCTGCGAGCCTCACGCAAGTACGCCACGTCCGTGCCTCCTGTACTGTTTCTGTGGCGCCTCCGACGGGTCGACCACATCGAGGAAATGGTCGGAGGAGACTGCGGGAGGACCGAGAAAACGGACCTTTTCTACGCGGCGTCTTCCGGCCGAAGGAAGACCGAATACGACGCCAACCGAGGGCGACCGATAATCCTCTCCTCCCTTGTGCAAATCTTGGTGCTTATTTAGGATAACGCGTTTGGGGAGCGGCTCTTGCGGAGCCGCCCTGAAAAGAAGTTCCTGAAGAAGAACGCAGAAGAAGTTCGGAGAGAACCGTATGACCGAACCCGGGAATTCCGGGACCGGCGATACCGGCATCCTTCCTGAGATGCTCGGATCGTTCGAGGTCGTCGATGAGGTCGGAGCGGGGCCTCGCGGCACGGTGTTTCGTGTTCGCAAGGGCGGCCGGCGTCTCGCGCTCAAGCTCTTCGAAGAAGGCGTCGAGCTCGACGTCGAGAGCCTCGAACGATTGCGTCGCGGTTCCGCCGAGTGGATCCGACACCCGAACTTGCTGCCCGTCGAAGAGATCGGCGAGGTCGATGGACGCACGTACTACTCGATGCGCTTCCTCGCGGGTGACTCGCTTCGAACCGTTCTCGAAGAGCTGCGCTCGCGTTCCAGCTCGCGGCCCTTTCTGTCGCCACTTTCGGTCGGCCCCGGCGGCGAGATCCATCCCGGTTACCTTTCGCACGCGGTCGATCTCGTCGTCGAGGTTGCCGAAGGTCTCGAGTTCGCGCACGCCGCGAGTATCTCTCACGGACGCGTCGGTCCCGACAACCTGATCTATTCATCGGGCGGTCACCTCGTGCTGACGGACTTCGGCGGCCGGTCTTCAAAAGAAGGGCCAGAGGGAATCAACCTCAGCGCGATCCCCTACCGCGCTCCCGAGCAGCTCATCGAAGAGGTCGACATCGAGACCTGCCGCTCCGACGTCTACGCGCTCGGCGCGATCCTCTACGAGTTCGCAGCGCTCGAGGTACCCTCGAAAGAAAAGCTCCGCGACGTGCGCTCCGTTCGAGAAGGCATTCCCGACTCGCTCGCCGAGGTCATCCATCGCGCGATGTCCGAGATGCCCGAGGAGCGCTACTCATCGGCCGGTCGACTCGCCGAAGACTTGCGTCGATTCCGACGCGGCGAACCGACCGTTGCCGCAGAGTCGGTCTCGATACTGCGCGCGACGCGCGATCCTGTCCATCCACCGCGTCGTCTCGTCCTGCGATGGTCGGCGGCTCTCGTTCTGCTCGCACTGACGGTCGTGACGCTTCAGTTCACGGGTGGATCGAACGACTTGAGCGACTGGACGACGCTTCGCAGCGACGTGATGACGGTCTTCAATCGCGGCGACGCGCCGAGCGCGATCGAGAAGATCTCTCAGGTCGAAGCCGAGCGTCCCGACGATCCGAGGCCGCGCGATCTACGACGTCACATCGAGCGTGAAGCCGCGTGGACGCACCTCGTTCGCGCCGCACGCGCACGCAACGATCACGATCTCGTAACGTCGACGCGCGAAGTGCTCGCGGCGAAGAAGTTCATATCGGACGCGGACGAGCTCTCGAAGCTCCAACGCGAAGTCGAGGATCTCGCTCACCTCGACGAAGTCCATCGCGATCTCTACGACCCACGCGACGAAGTGCGCAACGCAGCCCTCGCGCAGCTCTACACGGAAATTTCGGGTGGTCGCCGCGACGCGAAAGACGTCGCGCTCGCGACGGGCTCCCTATTCGCGGCGAGCGAAGGAGAACGCAGCCTCGCGTTCACGATCTTTCGCGAGCACGGAAGCGGCAAAGGGATTCTCGAAGCGATCGGCGTCGGATTCGACAAGACCGCTACGCGCATCGACCTCGACGGTTTCGCGCGTCTCACCGACACGCTCGGAAAGATCGACGACTTTGCCTCCCGGCAGGCGCTCGCGCGTTGGTCGCTGAACACGATGCAGCGACTCGATCGACTCGAGCCGGGTGAATCGGTTTCGCTCGCGCCGAATCTCGTCGTCGAAGCGCGACGTGAAGGTAATGGAACCAGCGTCGACGGCCGGTTCCTCGAGCAGTGGATCAACTCCGCCGCGCGCAGTCGTCCGGATGACTTCGTCGAGCGCGTCGACGACCTTCGCGAGGGTGAGACCTCCGAGTCGCAGCTCATCGAGTCGCTCGCCGAAGCGGCGACCTCGTCCGAAGTCGCCGTCGAGAAGCTCGTCTCGTTGACGAAAACCCGAGCGGTCGGTACGGCTTGCGAATCGATCGAGGCTCTCGCGCAGCTTCGCGAAGCACGCGCCATCACACGGATCGCACGTGGCGACGCGACGCTCGTCGTTCGTGCCTTCGCGCTCGAGCAGCTCGGCGAGAACTTCCTCGAAGAAGGGTTCGTGCGTGGCGAGCTCGAAGAGATTCTCGCCTCGGGCGACAACAGCGAGCTCCGCACGATCGCGTTTCGATACCTCTCGCGCTTCTCGGGCGACGAAGGTTGGAATCCGCAGGGAGCGATCCTCGCGTCGCTCTCGATTCCCGACCTCGAGGACGAGACGCTCGCGTGGTTCGATCGCATCGCCGAGGAGTGGCGACGACCGATCGCGATGGAGCTCCTCCTCGATCCCTCCGAGACCATCCAGACGCGCGCGGTCGATGTCCTCGCCGACGATCTCGACGCTGCTCGCTTCACGCGGCTACTTCTCTACCTCGGCAACGACAAGGACGCGGTCAAAGAGGCCGCGTTCAAGGCGCTCTACGCTCGCGACGACTTCCGCATCCTCGGTGAGGAGACGGCCAAGCGCATGTCGGGGGCCTGGGACGCGACCAGAGTACGCGCCGAGCGAGCCATCGCTCGCATCCTCGAAATCACGGGCGCCACGGGAAGCTCGCACGATCTCCAGGACGAGCACGACGACGGACACCAGGACCCAGCTTCGGCGAAGCACGAGTGAACGCGCGCGTGTAGGGCGCTGGATGCGACCTCTTGCACTCGACGTCCATCAGCCCGTTGAAGAAGTGCTTCGAGTGGACAAGCGAGACGATTCGTTCGAGATCGAGGAGCTGACCGGCATCCGCTGGCGTTCGCGGCGCTAGGTCGTAGAATATCGGGTCATCATGAGCGTCTCGAACACGGACAAGACTCCCGCCGATTCCGGCGATCTCGCGCAGAACGCGAAGCCCAAGTACGCTTGGCCGCTCTTCATCGGCCTGGCGATCTTCATCACGGCCGCCGACCTTTGGTCGAAGCACGCCGTCTTCGAGTTCCTGGAGGTCAAGTCGATCAGTGTCGATGGCGGGCCCCCCCACATCGACCGCACGAGTCCGCCCAAGGAACACCCGGTCATCGAGGGCTACTTTCACCTCGAGGCGAACTACAACTACGGCGCGTTCAACGGCTGGTTCTCCGAGCACACGGGCGCGCTCGCGATTCTTTCGTTGGCGGCGCTCTTCGTCATCTCGGGCATCCTCTTCTTCTCGCTCAAGAAGAACCCACCCCCCGGCTTCTTCTTCATCGCTGCCCTCGGCCTCGTCGCCGGAGGTACGGCCGGCAACTTCTACGACCGCTACTTCCTGCGCGGCGTACGCGACTGGATCAAGTGGTTCTACGTCGACGCGAACGGCCAACAGCACGTCTGGCCGAACTTCAACATCGCCGACGCCGGTATCTGCATCGGCGTCTGCCTCCTGATCGTCATCGAGTTCGCGGCGGCGCGGCGCGAGCATCTCGCGGCGAAGGCGAAGAGCAGAGATTAGGGATTCTCGACCCAGTCCGCGATGAAGACGTTCGTCTCGCCTTGGACCTTGCCGCCGCGGTTCGAGGCCCAGACGAGCTTGGTGCCGTCGGGGGAGAACATCGGAAAGCCGTCGAATTCTCCGTCGAAGGTGATGCGCTTTTCCTCACCCGATTCGATGTCGACGAGGTAGAGGTCGAAGTTGGGCTTGCGGGGGCTCTTCGAGTCTTTGTTCGAAGCGTAGATGATCTTCTTTCCCGAAGGGTGAAAGAAGGGGCACCAGTTCGCTTTGCCGTCGTTCGTGATCTGACGGATGTTCGTTCCGTCAGCGTTCATCACGTAGATCTCGAGCTTGCCGGGCTGGACCTTGTCGTCCTTCAGCAGCTCTTTGTACTCCTCGAGCGCCGCGCCCGTCGGGCGGCCAGCGCGGAAGCAGATCAGCTTGCCATCGGGTGAGTAGAACGCTCCGCCGTCGTATCCGGGAATGTCGGTGAGCTGGCGCTGGTCCGTGCCGTCGGGCTTCATGTCCCAGATTTCGAGATCGCCGGTACGTGACGAGGTGAAGACGATGCGTGAGCCGTCCGGAGAGAAGGTCGGCTCGGCGTCGTAGCCCTCGGCGTCGGTGAGACGGGTGAGATCGGAGCCGTCGGGCTTGGCGCTGAAGATGTCGAAGGTCGGGTACACCTTCCAGACGTACTTGCGACCGGGCTTCGGCTTCACCGGGCAGGCATCACCGCCAAGGTGCGTCGACGCGTAGACGATGCGCGAGCCGTCGGGGGAGAAATAGGAGCACGTCGTGCGTCCCTTGCCCGTGGAGATCTGCTTCACTCCCGAGCCGTCGATGTTCATCGTGAAGATTTGATCGCACTCGAGACCGTCGCGCGTCGACTGGAAGGTCAGCTTCTTACCGTCCGCCGAGAAATAAGCCTCGGCGTTCTCGCCGCCGAAGGTCAATTGTCGGAGATTCTTGAGGTGCGACTCCTCCTCGACCAGAAGGTGTTCGTACGACGTGCTGCAGCCGACCGCCACGACGAGGGCTGCGGCGAGAACGAAGGTGCGATAAACGGCGCGAGCGGTCATTCCGGCTCTCTCCTGTCGTATTTCGAGAGGAAGGGGACAATGTTGTTGGTGACAAAGTCCGAGGTGAGCTCCATGTTCGACTCGACCTTCTCGAGCGCTTGGAGCTGAATCGGGGATTTGAAGGTTCCGACGTTTTCGACGTAGATCGAGCGCTGGTCGCGCAGGTACGACTCGACACGCACGTTGAACGCGTGCGCGTTGTCACCCGACGCCGGAAAGACGAGACGGAAGCCGTGGACGCTCGTCGGACGGCCGAGGAGCTCCAGATCCTCTCCGCGGATGCGAAAGAGGCTCTTGGCGAGGAACTCGGCGGCGCTCTTGAAGCTGTGCGGTGTCGAGATGACACGCACCGTCGTCTGCTGGACGAGGATTACCGGAATGCGCAGCTCCGTCATCGCGACCTCGAGGACCGTGCGCACCTTCTTGGCGAACTGGTCGATCGAGATCCCGACGTGATCCTCGGTGAACTGGATCCGGTCGCCCGCGAAATTGAGGTGCGAGAATCCATCGCCCTGCGATTCGTGACGCTCGAGACGCACTCCGGTCGCGGTTTTGATGAAATTCTCATAACCGCAGGTACCGCAGATCTTGTTGTATACCTCGCGGAGGTTGTCCACAGAGTGTTTCAGGGGCAGGTGAAGGCACTCTGTCAGCAGACTGATGGTTCTCGGTTCTGAAAACACCGTGGATTTTCCCTCAAGTTGATAAACGGAAGGTCCGAGAACTATGACAAGGAAACGACAATCGGAATACCCGTCCACCGTGGGGCGGTGCTCTTGCGAGTACCTCTCCGCGGTTTTTTTATGTCCCTCGCGCTCCTAGCGGTCATCGCGCTTCCACCATCCTCACGGGGCCACCGTCTCTCGATGAACCATCTTTCGATGAACCATCTTTCGATGAACCATCTTTCGATGAACCATCTTTCGGTGAACGATCACTCGATGAACAGCCCTTCGTTACGGAACTCCTCGCGGAGGTCTCGTACGGCTTTCTCGTTGCGCGTACCACGCACGGCGACGGCGGTATCGCTCAGTCGCTCGTAGGGAATCTCCTGAGCGTCGAGAATCGACAAGAGCCGGTCCATACCGGCCGTCGAGACCGAGCTCAAGAGCAGCACCTTTTGACGCCGGACGAGCTCGACCCCATCGGTCCACTCCCCCACCGAGAATTCCACATTCTCCGGTAGTGTGTTGCGGCTGTACTTTCTGAGAAGCTCGAGAATCTCATCGCCCGTCATGCCACAGACGACGCCGCGCTTGACGCTCTCCTTCGTCAGACGGTAGCGACGCACTCGCTCGGAGTCCTGGCGGTCGGCGAATCGGCTGAACGCGAGATTCGCTTCATCCTCGAGAGGCACACCGGGGAAGACGAGGACCTCGAAGTCCGGATTGACGAGCGCGGGCTTGCCGAACTCCTCTTCTTCCTTCCACTCGGTGAGCCCGAAGAAGCGCTGGCCGAGATCGGAGAGGCGAATCGCCCGCAAGACGCCGTCTTCATAGCCGACATCGACGAGCCCGAGAAGCACCATACGGTGAATCAGCCAGTAGGACAGATCGTGTTGCAGCTTCGTGAGGGAGACCATCAGCGTCTCGCCGATGCCGTCACGCGAGCTGTGCCGATCGTCCTCGCAGCGTTTCTGGAACTCCTCGCGGATGCCCGACTCCTCGAGCGTCAGCAGAAACTTCGCGATAACCGCCGTCAGGAAGGTGTGCGCACCGAGCCACTCGCCCGGGTGGAATTGCTGGAGCTCTTCGAGGAAGACCTGGCGCAATCGTGTCTGATGGAAGCTCCAGTGCTTGCCGTTCTGCGCACCTTTGCCGGAGTCGTGGACCGAGTGCTCGTAGACGAGCTTGACCTTCTCGTAGAGGTTCTTCTTCTGCCAACCGCGTCGACGTAGAGGAATCGGCGAGAGGCGACTCTCCTCGACGTCGAAGAAGCGTAGACGCCTGGAGACATCGAGGAGCTGCTGCACGCTCGAAGTTTCGAAGATCTCGCTATGCTGCCCCGTGATGAGTCGCTGAGCGATGCGCTCTTCGGTCTTTTTGTAGAGCCTTCCTTCGCGCGTCACCTCGATGTTCTCGGTGCGCAGGATCTCGAGAAATCGTTCGAGGTCGATGACGAAGTCCGTCCCGAAGAATACCTCGGTTTCGTTCTCGGCCTTGCCGACCTCGAGCGCCTCGGCGAAGGAGTCCTCGTACACGAGCTCTTGGAAGATCATCAGCGCGTCTTCCTCGAACTGGATGCCGAACTCCTTGAGACTCAGAACGCCCGTCGTACCGATCGCGGCGCTCTCGAGCGACTCGCGCCAGTCCTGCGGGAACAAGCCGCCCGACTCGGGAAAGGCGTCGCGGAACTTCGCGTGCGTGAGGATGCCGTGCTCTTCCCGCAGCGCCGTCTCGGCAGCTTCCTGCAGCGTCGCCGGGCCGAGACTCTCGATGCGCGCGGAGACCGTCGTGCCGTTACCGTTGAGCTCCTCGCCGCTCGCACCCACGAAGCTCAGCATGTCGAACGCGCTGCGATTGTCGATCGCGACGGTGCGACGTAACGCATCGCCCAGCTCGTGCGGGATGACGTAGACCTCTTCACGACCCGATCCATTGCGCGTCTCGGTCTTGAGCACGAAGCCGTCGTCGAGCAGCGTGCGCACGATCGACTCGACCTCGAAGGCCTCGATCTTGCGACCGTGCTGACTCGCGCGGACGTCCTCGACCGATCCCGAGTACTTGTCGCGCACGAGAAGCGAGACGAGAAACGAACGGTGCGACCTGCCGAGCGAGTCGAATCGCTCGCGGACGACGTCCGGATCGGTCATCGTCGACATCAAGTTGTCGGCGAGCTGATCCTTGGCGCCGAGCATCGAGCTTCCCGGGCGCCAGTAGAGGTAGTATCCCTGCAGCAGTGCCTTGGACGAACTGTCGAGGTGAGTCTTTAAGAACATTGGGCCTGTGAAAACGATCCGGAGTCTGGACTCTCGGCTCCGAACTCGGAGGCGTCACGGATCGCGTAGCTGTAGCCTTGCTCCGTCAGGAAGAGCTGCCGTTTCTCGGCGAATTCCTGCTCGCGGCTATCTCGGGTCACTACGGAATAGAACATCGCCTTGGCGCTGTCTTTCTTCGGGCGAAGAATCCGCCCGAGTCGTTGCGCTTCCTCTTGCCGAGAGCCGAAGGTCCCGGAAATTTGGATCGCGATGTTCGCGTCGGGAAGATCGACGGCAAAGTTTCCGACCTTGCTGACGATCAGGACAGGGATCTCGCCGGAGCGGAACGACGCGTACAGCTCGTCCCGCGTCTGCTGGCGAGTCTTCCCCGTGATGATCGGAGCGTCGAGCGCCTCACCGATCTCACGGAGTTGATCGAGATACTGCCCGAGGATCAGCACGTGATCCCGGGAATGCTTTTGAATGAGCCGCTTGACGAGATCCGTCTTGCGTGGGTTCTCGGACGAGATCCGGAACTTGCCCCGTTGGTCGGCCGTGAGGTACGGCTCGCGGAGCGACGTGTCGAGATCGACGCGAAGCTCGATGCACTCGGCATTGGCGATCCAACCACCGGTTTCGAGCGAACGCCACGGCACGTCGTATTTGCGAGGACCGATGAGGCTGAAGACCTCCGCCTCGCGGCCATCCTCGCGGACGAGTGTCGCGGTGAGACCGAGACGACGCGTCGCTTGGATCTCCGCGGTGAAGCGG
>CAYZGY010000220.1:0-10446 GCA_964478085.1 uncultured Planctomycetia bacterium | reverse complement strand
TGAATTGATCGCGCGAAGCGCGAGCAAGAGGGGGCTTCCCGAAAGCCCCCTAACGCTGGTCGGGGTGAATTGATCGCGCGAAGCGCGAGCAAGAGGGGGCTTCCCGAAAGCCCCCTAACGCTGGTCGGGGTGAATTGATCGCGCGAAGCGCGAGCAAGAGGGGGCTTCCCGAAAGCCCCCTAACGCTGGTCGGGGTGAATTGATCGCGCGAAGCGCGAGCAAGAGGGGGCTTCCCGAAAGCCCCCTAACGAAACTACTCCGGCGCCTCTTCCGGAGGCGCCGTATCGAAGAGCCGCGGACCGACCCACTGTTCGTCGTCGCCCGCCAGATCGAACGTGAAAATGCCGGCGAAGAAATCGGCGATCTCGAACGGCGTCGAGATCGGATTGAAGACGAACTCGATACCGACGAAACCGTAGACCGCGAGCCCGAAGTCCCAGAAATCGCGATCGTAACCCTTCGAGTAGTCGACGCGTTCCGGCAAGAAGAGCCAGTTGCCGCCCTCCCAGGGGATCCAATTATTGACCGTAGGCTCGATATTCGTTCGAGCGAGGACGACCGTCCGCGTCGCGGAAGCGGCGTCGGTATTCTCGATGTTGCGGAAGTGGAAGAACGGCGAGAAGCCGAACTCGTACGAGGTCGCGACCGAGTCGGAAAGAACGCGTCCGCGGTACTGCAGCGTCTTCGCCGTAGCGACTCCGCCGACCTGAAGGAAATTGGTCGCGCGGCCGCTGGCTCCGACTCCCATACCGACGCCGACGGGGAACGGATCTCCGAGATCCAGAGCACGGTTCTTCAGGTACGTCGCCGTCGCGCGCGTCGCGCCGCAACCCGATCCGGCCAATCCGATGGCGCCGAGCAACAGCACGGTGGCGATCTTCACCCAGTTCGATCGCGACATATTCACACTCTCCTCGATGACTTGCGTGATTCCATTTCCTACGCGCGAGCCACGCCCCTACGCAGCGACCTGACCTCGCGGATACTCCTTGAAAACCCGTCGCATTCCTGGCAAAGCAGAAGCTCTCGATCCCGGATGAACGCCCAGCGCTACGCGGCGTCGAGCCACGCACGGTTTCGATGGGCGTCAGAATCTCAGAATTCCTCGAGAGCCCCGGACCTGCATCCCGCGATGGCGCCTGAAAAGCCGGCGCCTGAAAAGCCGGCGCCTGAAAAGCCGGCGGCTCGAAGGCGACCGTCGTGAGACAACCCGCAGGACCCGAGATACGACGGGAGATTATACCGACCGTTTACGCTAAGGGTTGAGAAAAAAAGAGTTAGTGCAATCTTCGAGCGCTCGAAAGAAGCCACTGACGACGCTGAACGCCGCGCCTCGCCAAGCCAGAGCGGCTATTTTCTGCCCACAAGAGTGCCTTTTTTCTGGCCATCTCGAACAAATGACCCATATTTGATGTTTCCGATCGAGCCAGGCGGCTGAATTTCGGCCACTTCGGCTCGGCACTCTCTGATACTCTCCGGCCCTCTCACCCGAACCCTCGTGCCACCGACGCTCTCCAAGCGCCTGGAGCCCCGGTACGTGCTGCGCTCCCTCCTGGGTCGCGGTGCGGTCGGTGAGGTATGGGCTGCCCACGATCGATGGAGAGACGAGGAGGTCGCTCTCAAGCTCCTCCGCTGCGACGGCGGCAAGTCTTTGAATGAAGAGGACTTGGAAGCCCTTCTCGCAGAGGTTCAAGGCACCGCCTCACTGCGCCACCCGAGCGTCGTACGAATCCGTGACACCCACCTCGACGAGACCCCTCCCTGCTTCACGATGGAGCGTCTCCATGGCGTATCATTCGAGGACGTGCTGAGTACACGGCCGAGCGATGCGGACGAACTGGCAGCCATCGAGCGACTCTTGGCCGAGATCCTCGCGGCGCTGGATTACGTGCACACGGAAGGGACGATCCACGGCGACTTGAAGCCGTCGAATATCTTTCTCGTCACGGGAGACTCGAGCGTCGCTGCGACCGAACCGCTTCGAGATCCGACCAGCCACATCCGCCTGATCGACTTCGGCCTCGCCAGGCAACGCGGGAGCTCGTTCGACCCGAGCGCGACGGCCGGCACGCCACTCTACATGGCGCCCGAACAGCTCGCGGGCCGCGAGATCACCGCGGGCTCCGATCTCTATTCGCTCGGCGCGGTTCTCTATCACGTGCTCACGGGACGGCCCCCGTTCGAGAGCCTCAACGCGGCGCTGACGCGTTCCCCGGCCCCTCCACCACCGCGCGAGCTGAGCTCGTCTTGCCCGGCTCACCTCGAGGACCTCGTTCTTTCGCTTCTCGAGAACGAGCCGGATCGGCGCCCGGCCAGTGCCGCCGCCATTTCGCGTACCCTGACCGAGTCGCCGCGACTTCTTCGTCCGACCTTCGTCGGTCGCGCCAAGGAGCTCTCGACGCTCGAGGAGGCTTGCCGCCGCGTTCACTCCTCGAGCGAACCGCACGGAGAGGTCGTCGTCGTCGAGGGACCGAAGAGCTCCGGGAAGTCCTGGCTGCTTCGTGAAAGCTCGATCCTCATCGAGGCTCGCCTCCATGCCGGGACCCAGGCCTTCGTGACGACGCTTCGCCAGCGCGGTCTGGTGAGCCAACTCCGGTCGCTCGAGGCCTCGCTGGCCGAACTGACCGTCGCCGAGATCGCTGACAGCGGCGGCGATCTGGTCTCCGAGACCACTGTCGCACGAGAGCAGCTCCTGAGAGAGGGACTCCGGATCGTAGAGGATGCCACGCGCCACGCGCCGCTTTGCCTCGTCGTCGAAGACGCGGAGCACGCCACCGAGCTCGACGTCGATCTCCTCGCGCGAATCTCTCGCAGAGTCTCCACCCTCCCCATCGTGCTCATCGTTTCGCGCCGTACGGATGCGGCGGAGGAGGTGTCTCAGCTCCAGGACTGGCTCCGTGAGCTCGACCGGCAGCCGCACGCTCAGACGATCCGGCTCTCGGGGCTTTCGGACGGAGGTATTCGCGAGTACGTCCGCGCGATCCTCACACCGCACGCCGAGGTAGATGACTCGCTCGTCGAAGAGATCGCCGAGAAGACCGACACTCGCCCCCTGTCCGTTCACAGCTGCCTCGCAACACTCTTGCGTCAGGGACGAATCCAGCTCGTCGATGATCGCTGGCACGCGATCGGTGCACCGACCGTCGCAAGCCCGAGCTCTTCGGTCACCAATCTTCCCGAGCACTCGCCGGATGAACACCGCGTGCTCACAGCGATTCACGTTCTCGGGTCGCCGTGCACCACGCAGGACGCCTGCGACCTCGCCGAGAGCCCGACGCTGTCGAGACCGGCCGCCCTCACGACCCTCCGCCGACTCGTAGGGTCGGGTCGACTGATCGAGACGCCGGACGGCATCGAGGTTTCTCCCGAGTCCGAATACGAGCCAGTCGAGATCAGCGCGCCCGAGGTTCCGGTGGGTAAAGACGAGATTCGCCGGCTTCACGAACGCGCAGCAGAACGAATCCTCGAGCGAGGAACGGCCCTCGGGGAGGACGGTCATGCTCGCCTCGCTCGCCACTTCTCCGAGTCGGGTGACTCGGCCGCAGCCGCGAGGCACATGATCGCAGCCGCACGCATCGCTGCCCACGCGTTCGCCAATCGACGCGCGCGGCGAGCGTTCGAGGCCGCGCTCGAGATCCTCGAGTCGACGAGCGAGAAAGCCGCGGATGTCGACGAACTCGCACGCGCGAATCTCGATCTCGGAACGCTCTACGTTCGAGTCGGCGAGTACGACCGTGCGCTCGAACGTTTTCGCATCTGCGAATCTCTCGAGGCCGAGTCGGGAGAGAGCATCGCCTCACTACGAGATCGCATCGGGAGAGTTCTCCATCGACAGGGAGAGCTCGAGGAGGCGAGACGCTACTACGAACGCTCCGCCGAAGACGCTGCCAACGACGCTGAGGCTCGCGGGCTCGCCGAGTACCGGCTCGGAAGCATCGCGTTCGACACCCACGAGTTCGAGAACGCCTTCGAGCACTTCGAACAAAGCCTCGAGACCTACGGAGACGACGCTTCCCCCGAGCACCTGATCCCCGTCCACCTCGGCCTCGGGCTCGTCGAAAAGTCTCGCGGAGATTCCGTGCGAGCCATCGGATCTTTCGAACGCGCGCTCGAAGCCGCGCGTGCGTCGGGACAGCTGGTCGACGAAGCAAGGATTCTCGGAAACCTCGGCAATCTCTACCGAGCCGAAGGCGAGACCGAGCGCGCCGTCGAGTACCTCGAGCTGTCGACGAAGACCCGCGAGCTCGTCGGCGATCGTCAGGGACTCGCGATCTGCTTCAACAACATGTCGCGGATTCACTCGAAGCGAGGCCACTTTCGACTCGCGCACGAAGCGACCGAGCGATCGCTCGCTGCATTTCGCGAGATCGGCGACAAGAAAGGCATCCTGATCGCACAGTGCAATCTTGGCGAAGTCGCTCTCGCGCTCGGTCGAGTCGAGTCGGCTCGCGAATCGCTCCTCGAAGGGCTCGAGCTCTCCGAGGAGCTCGGAGTCACGCGCATGACCGAGAACTACCTCTCGAACCTGAGCGCGGTTGAGTGCACCGCGGGGAACTTCGACCGCGCCATCGAGCTCGGTCGTCGGTGCCTCCGATCCATCCCCGACGGGCAACTCGCCGAGCTCTGTGCCGAGGTTTCGACATCCATCGCCGAGGCTTTCATCGATTCCGATCGCCTCGAAGAAGCATCCGACGCGATCACCGACGCCCTTCGCTTCGTCGAAGACCTCTCGCATTACGACTATCACGCGAAGCTCGCGAGCGTTCGTATGAAGCTCGCGCGGCTGCGCGGCGACGCGAGCGAAGCCGTACGCATCGGTCGCGACGCTCTCCGAGAGCCCCATGGCTCCGACGAACCTTACGGGATCGCGCATCTCGAGCTCGAGCTCGGAATCGCTTACCGCGACCTCGGCCCCGATTGGGCGGATCGCACGGAAAAGCACCTCACGCGCGCGCAACGATCTTTCGATGCGATGGGGTGCCCGCTCGAGAGCGCCCGCACACGCATCGAGCAGGCGATCTACTGGCAGTTCGTCGAAGAGCACGATATTTCCGCAGAATGCGTGCAGGAGAGTGAGGCCACCCTCGAGCAGGTTCGCTCCGCAAGCGAAGCCCGCACGACCGATTGGATCGACGGATACTCGCAAAAGCTGCGAGCACACCTCGAAGCAGGAACGACATGAGCCAGTCCACGTACCGACGACGCGCGATCCTCTCCCGAGTGCACAAAGCGCTCGACGCGTTCTACATGCTTCAAAAGATCGATTGGGAGTACGACCTGCGCTCGACCCTCGATAGAATCCTCGGCCACGCCCGGGCGGGGATCGCGCGCGCGGGCGCAAACTAGATAGCGCCCGCGCGCCTCCTCGGCCCAACCCCCGCCCGAGAAGATCTCGAGGTCAAAGCGGGCTGGAAGGTCGACGAGCACGACCCGTCGTTCAGTCGCACGATCGTGCAGCAGACGTTCGAGCGCTCGCAAGCGATCCTCTGCGAGAATGCGAAGGACGACCCACGCTTCATGAACGCCGAGAGCATCAAGCAGCTCGAGACGCTCTCGCTCATCGCCGTCCCGCTGCAGTCCGAAGGGTCGACGATCGGCGTGTTCTACGTCGAGAGCGAGTCTGCTGGAAACATCTTCGATTCGGCCGACCTCGAGTTTCTGACCGACTTCGCCGAGACGATCACCCCCTACGTCAAGACGGGACTGACCCACCAGGGTCACGTCCGAGAGATCCGCAAGCTCCAGGAAGAGGTCTCCCAGAAGTACAGCTTCGGGAACATCATCGGGCGCAGCGAATCGATTCGCGACGTCTTCGAGCTCGTACGCATCGCCGCGAGTGTCGATCGCACCGTCCTCATCACGGGAGAGTCCGGCTGCGGCAAGGAGCTCGTCGCCAAGGCGATCCACTACAACGGGCATCGCCGCGGCGGAAAGTTCATCGTCGTCGACTGCTCGAGCCTCTCGGAGAATCTTCTCGAGAGCGAGCTTTTCGGCCACGTGAAAGGCGCGTTCACCGGCGCGGCGCACGACAAGGTCGGCGCGTTCGAGGAAGCGAACGGCGGCACGCTCTTCCTCGATGAAATCAGTGACGCGTCGAAGCCGATGCAGCAGAAGCTGCGCCGCGTCCTGCAGGAAGGCGAGATCAAGCGCGTCGGCGACGCGGACGTTCGAAGCGTGGACGTACGAGTCATCTGCGCGACGAACAAGGAGCTTGGCGATCTGGTCAAGGCCGGAGAGTTCATTCACGACCTCTACTTCCGCGTCAACAAGTTCCCGATCCACATTCCGCCGCTTCGCCAGCGACGAGAAGACATCCCGCTGCTCGTCCAGCATTTCCTCGATCACCAGTCGGAGCGTGAGGGTGCGAGTGAGCCACAAACGATCAGCCCCGACGCGATCGAACGACTCCTCGAGCGAGAGTGGCGCGAGAACAACATCCGCGAGCTTCGCAACACGGTCGAGCTGGCTGCAGAGCTCGCCCTGGGGCCTCGCGTCGAATCAGCCGATCTCGAGAAAGTCTTTCGCATTCAGTCCGGCGGACAGCTCGACGCGACCCGCCTCGAGTTCGAAGAGAGCGCGCCCGAAGCCACTCGACTCGTCGAGGTCCACGGCCGCCTCTTCCGCGAGATGCTCGAGGCGGAGCTCGCCGCGCCCGAAGGCGAGAAACGCGAGCGCACTAACACGCCGTTCTACCGAGCGCAGCTCGAATTCGAGGCTCGCGTCATCGTCGAAGCGCTCCGCTGCACACAGTGGAAGATCCGCCCGGCCTCCCGCGTCCTGGGCATCAGCCCGACCAAGCTACGCGGATCCCTCAAGGAGTACCTGACCCGAAGTTACGACCGAGCCGAGGAAGACGTCGCGAGACTCTCCGAGCTCGTCGACATCCCGATCGAGATCCTCCACCGCAAAGCGAAGGACCTCGGTCTCGACGCCCTCACCGGGCACGCTACAGAGAAGTCATGAAGATCGGACTCTACCGCGTCTGCTTCCACATCCACGACGCCCAGTCTCTCAAAGAGAAGCGCCGCGTCATGCGCTCGATGAAGGACAAGCTCGCGCAGCACTTCAACGTCGCCGTTGCCGAGATCGGCTCGAACGATCTTTGGCAGACGGGCGAGCTCGCGATCGTCACCGTCGCAAACGAAACCCAGTTCGTCAACTCGGTGATGGAGAAAGTAAACAACTTCGTCGAGACCCAGTTTCCGATCAGCGTGGTCGAAGGACGTATCGAGCTGATCTGAAACTCTGAAGGTGGGTCTCGACGAAGCTGCCTGCTGGTCGGGGTGAATTGAGCGCGGCCCTGCGGGCTCAAGAGGGGCCTTCCCGAAAGGCCCGTACCCTCGACCTCCTCCGCGCCCTCACTCCTCTGCTGGTCGGGGTGAATTGAGCGCGGCCCTGCGGGCTCAAGAGGGGCCTTCCCGAAAGGCCCCTCAAACAACATCGCATTACGAGGCTAGCCTAACAGCCCGTTGAAGAAGTCGATTCGGCGTCCAAGCGGCCGATTCGCCCGAGCACTTCTTCAACAGGCTGCTAATCCTTACTCGCCTGCTCAGCCTTGTACGCCTCAATCACCTTCGCCTGCACGTTCGACGGAACAGCCTCGTAATGCGCCATTTCCATCGTGTAAGACCCCTGACCTCCCGTCGCGGAGCCGAGGCTCGAGGCGTAGTTGCTCATCTCTGCCAGCGGCGCGAGCGCTTTGAGGACCTGGAAGTCGCCCAGCGCGTCCACACCTTGGACACGGCCGCGACGTCGCGTGAGGTCGCCCTGGATGTCTCCGGTGTACTGGCTCGGAAAGGTGATTTCGACGTTGACGATCGGCTCGAGGAGGACGGGCTTGGCTTGCTCGACGGCGATCTTGAAAGCTTCGCGGCCAGCCTTCTGGAAAGCGACATCCTTCGAGTCGACGGGGTGCTCCTTGCCGTCCCAAACCTCGACTTTGACGTCGACGAACGGACAGCCGGCGAGGACGCCCTGCTCCATCTGGGAGAAGATGCCCTTCTTGGCCGACTCGACGTACGAGGCGCTGATCGCACCACCGAAGACCGAGTTCTCGAACTGGAAGCCTTCACCACGCTCGAGCGGCGCGATCTTGAGAGCGACCTCGCCGAACTCGCCCGAACCACCGGACTGCTTCTTGTGGCGGTAGCGGCCTTCGCCATTGGCACTGATCGTTTCGAGATACGGAGTCTTGGGTTGGGTCGTTTCGACCTCGACGCCGAAGCGCGATTTGAGGCGATCCCAGAGGATGTTGAGGTGGAGGTCGCTGTTGCCCGAGATCACGAGCTCGCCCGTGCGGTTGTCGCGCACGGCCGTGAGGCAGACGTCCTCTTCGATGAGCTTCGTGTACGCTTCGGCGAACTTCTTCTCGTCCGCCTTCGTCTTGGGCGACGTCGCCAGGCCGGCCATCGGCATCGGCACCTTCGGCGGATCCATGACGAGCTTCTTGTCGCTCGTCAGGAAGTCGAAGGTCTGAAGCCCCTCGACCTTGATGAACGCGCCGAGCTCACCCGCGTTGAGCGAATCGACGGCGACCTGGTCCTTACCCATCAGCTTGACGAGCTTACCGACCTTCTCGGGACGTCCCGTGTGCGGATTGAGGAACGAGCCATTGGTCTCGATCGAGCCCGAGAACACGCGGACGTAGGTGAGCTTTCCGACGAAGGGATCGGCGACGACGCGGAAGACGCGCGCGCTGAACGGGTCGCTCGCGCCGAGCGCCACCGAGTGCGTCTCTTCTTCGTTGTCCGGGTTCTTGGCGACGCGGCCGAAATCATAAGCTGCCGACGGCGCGTAGTTGATGATCGCGTCGAGGAGCTCGGCGATACCGATGTCCTTCTCGGAGCTCGTCGCGAAGACGGGGAAGAGGCTGCGACTCGCAACCGCCTCGACACACTGCTTGGCGATCTCCTCGGGCGAGACCTCCTCGCCTTCGAGGTAACGTTCCATGAGCTCGTCGTTCGACTCGACGATCGATTCGACGAGGTCGTCGTTCGATCCGAGGGTCGCTTCGACCGAGCTGAAGCCCCCGCCGGAAGCGTTCGGCACGGTCAGGGGCTGGCACTTGCCGCTGAGTTGCTCCTGCACCTGACCGAGCACGTTGTCAAAGTCGGCGTGCTCACGATCGAGACGATTGACAACGATGAAGCAAGGGAGGCCGGCTTGCTCCGCAATCTGCCAGACCTTTCGCGTGTTCGGCTGGACACCGTCGTCGCCCGAGACGACGACCACCATGCAGTCAGCGGCCGCCGACGCACAGTAAGGCTGGCCGACGAAATCTCGATAGCCCGGCGTATCGATCAGATGGATGAGCGTACCGTCCTTCTCGCAGCTCGCCCAGGCGAGGTCGATCGAGTGCTTACGCTCCTTCTCGGCATCGTCGTGATCGCAGACGGCCGTCCCCTCGTCCACGGATCCCTTGCGGTCGATGCCACCACCCGCGGCAAGCAAGCTCTCGACGAGCGTGGTCTTACCACAAGTACCGTGCCCAACAAACGCTACGTTTCTGATCGATTCGGGCGATTTGGCAACCATCGCGGTCTCCGTGAAAGATTCGTAAAAGGCCAGACTTTACAGGAGTTTGTCCCGGCCATCTACCTCAAATATCGGTCCTTGGGGGCCCTCAGAACAGGGGGCGGAGAGGCCTTTCTGAGCGGCTCGGAGGGCCTTTTAGGGGGAGGCGACTCGCCGCCCGGACGCAGCCGCTACTCGCCGACTGCGAGGCGGTCGGCCAACCTGTCATCCAGCATGTCGATCGCCCGGATCTTGGCCTGGGTGACCTCGACGGGATACTCGACGCGGTGGTAGCGGAGGACGTCGTCCTCGACCGTGATGTAACACGACTTCGGGTTGTGATCGCGCGGCTGGCCCACAGAACCGACGTTGACGAGCAGCTTCGTCCCCTCGGCCTTGAAGCCGCCGGAAAAATCGGCCTGAGGCGTGAATCGCGGCCCCTCCGCAAAGACGCCTGCAAAGTCAGGGGGGCCCACGCAGCAGACGCTCGAGAACGCGGCAAAGATCTCCTCGAACATGCCCGGAGGAGGCCACGCCGCGTGATTCGGCGTCACGTACTCCTCGGTCGGCTGCCGCGGAGATCCGTGGACGAGGAGGTTGTCGTTCCAGTGCTTGACGAGAGGCAGTTGCGCGAGGTACGTCCACCGTCGCTTCGAGGCCGGACGAAGCCAGCTCGGCTTGAGGATCTTGCGCGTCCAATCGATCGCGTCGCGCGCGACTCTGTGAAACCCGTACGCCCCTTTGAAGAGAGCCTCGTCGTGATTGCCGCAGACGACCCGCGTGCAACGCTCCATGACGAGGTCGATGCAAGCGATCGGGTCCGGACCGTACCCGACGATATCCCCGAGACAGAAAACCTCATCGACCGACTGCGAATCGATATCCGCGAGCACGGCCTCGAGCGCCTCGAGGTTCGAGTGGATGTCCGAGATT
>CAYZGY010000219.1:0-10469 GCA_964478085.1 uncultured Planctomycetia bacterium | reverse complement strand
GTCCTCGATTTCAACTCCGTCGAGCTCGAGACGACGCGAACGCTGACCATCAAGATCGAGAACGTCTCATCGTACTCGCGCACGATCGAGAGCATCTCGCTCGATCCGGCGAGCTCGAGCGCCTTCTCGATCGTCGGGAACCCCGGCGGCACGATCGCGTCGGAGAGAAGCCTGGAAGTCCAGATCCAATACGACGCCGCGGACGAGACTCCGGACTCGGGCGCGCTCGTGATCGAGATCCAGAACCAGGAAGATCCTCTGATCATTCCGCTCACCGGAGTCGGCTTCTTCCACGAAGTCCGCATGGAGTTCTTCAAGGTCGATCCGGACTTCCGCTACAACGACCCCCTCTTCCAAGTTGATTCGGAGGAGCTCGACTACCTCTGGGTCGAGGACGACGAGGGAGATCTCGAGATCTTCTGGCCGGGTGAAGACCGTGAGGTCGTCGATCTTTCGCCGATCTTCACGGCCGTCGATCCGGAGGACATCTACCTCGAGGACATCCCGGGCCTCGAGTACCAGGAGTTCGAGATCCTGCCGTCGCGCTTCGGCGAGTTTTACTTCATCAACGAGGATGAGACGCGCTCGGAGCTCGAGCCGGTCGAGGGACGCGACGAGGTCGAGGCCACGGTCGAGGACACGTCGTTCAGCGCCAGCGACTTCATCGCGATCGCGGCGGTCGGAAAGATCCTCGCCGACTCTCCAGCTCAGGTTTTCGAGTCGCCGTTCGTCGAGTTTGCGTCCGTGTTGAGCACGGTCCACCTGTACGGAAACCTCACCGCCGGCAATGCGGTCAACATCACAGCGGGCAGCGGCAACCTGCTCGTCGGCGGATCGGTGACGGGTGGCTCGAGCGTCTCGCTCAACGCGGGCGGGTTCTTCGGCGGCCAGCGAGAGCAGTTTGCCGAGGGTGGTGGCGCAGGACCGTTCGAGCTGCACTTCCCGACCTTCGGACACATCCTGACGTCGACGAGTCTGCCGGACATCACGCAGGTCACGGCCTACGAGCACGTCGGTATCGGAGATTACCTGACGCCGATCATTCCGGAAGGCGATGGCCCCGAGCACCTCTGCCCGGAGGGCGAGTCGACGGGCATCCTGAGCTTCCTCGACGGTCTGACGATCGTGACACCGAGCCTCAGCCTCTACGCGTATGGCGGCATCCACGGCGAGATCGACGTCGAGAATCTCTTCCTCGAGACGGTCGGATCAGGCGACGCGGTGATTCTCAACCGCAGCGCGGATCTCACGATCAACGCGCACGTGGCCGACGGCTCGTTCCAGGCCGTTTCGGGTGGCGATATCACCGCGCAGTCGATCTCGACCGGCAGCGAGACGGCGGAAAACACGGTCGCCCTCACCTCGCACGGTACCGGTGAGATTTCGGTCGGCAGCATCTTCGCTTCGGGCGGAGCCGCCGAGGTTTCGCTCGAGGCAGCGCTCGGCATCGTCGAAATTGCCGAGGCCGCGAGCAACGTCGTCGCGAGCTCCGTGAACCTCGTCTCGGGTCTCGACGCCGCGGTTCCGTACGAGCGGTGGGCTGTCGGCTCCGCGGATGTCGCAGACAACCTCAGCGCCTTCGTCGACGACGCGAACGCCGACCAGCACTTCGGCGCTGGCGGTGGCGAGATCTTCGTCGAGGGCGACGTCTTCATCGCCGCGAACGTCGACATCGACGGCGGTGTGCAGATCGGCGCTGGCGGAGACGTCGTGTTCCTGCCGGGCGCTGGTCTCGCGAGCTCCGAGGGCGGCGTCGAGATCGCCGCCGGTGGCGCGATCAACTTCCTCGGAGGTGGCTTCGGATTCGGTGGCGGCATCGACGCAGGAGGCGGGGCCGGCGAGGCGGCGCCAGTCCTCGACGCGGGGTCGATCACGCTGCGCGCCGGCTCGATCCTCCAGAGCCCCGACACGCTGATCTCGGGTGAGTCGCTCGACGTCCAGGTCGACCCCCTCGGCATCCGCGCGCTCGAGGACCTCATCGAGAGCGTCGAGGGCTTGCCGGGCGCGAACTTCGACATCGATGCGCTCCGCCAGGAGCTGCAAGACAAGCTCAACGACCGCGACATGCGTCTCGAGCAGGACGTCTAGCTCTTCACCGAGGTTTCCGGCCTGACGGTCGAGCTCATCGGTCGCGGCGACTTCGAGATCCACTCGATCGGCGATCTGACCGTCGAGATGGTCGACGTCTACGACGGCTCGGTGATGGTCGACACGACCGGAGCGCTCGAGGTCGAAGACGTTCGACTCGGCACGAATCGCTACTCGAACACGCTCGCCCTCAGCGGCGCGGTTTCGACGGCGATCGGTGACGTCGAGCTCGGAACGCTCGTCCAAGTCGAGCTGCCGACGGACGGCTCGCTCGTCGTCGCGAAGGACAACACGGTCGACTTTGATACGCGAGTGACGACTCAGCCCGTCTACGGTGGCAGCCCGGCCGAGCTCGACATTCGAGTCTTGGGTGACCTTTCGAAGCTCTACGGCGATGACGAGGGAATCCGGGTCCGCGTCGATTGGGGTGACGGGTCGGACATCGACACGCTCACGGTTCCGATCACCGCCGATCCTATCCAGGCAGGCAGCGTGCTCGACGTGATCGCGAGCCGACCGACCGAAGGACCCGGCCGCGCCGTGACTTCGATCGGTGACGTCAACGGTGACAAGATTCCCGACCTCGTCGTCTCGGAGCCCTTCTTCTTCGACGACGGCGGCGTGCACGGTCGCGTCACGCTCTGGGTCAGCTCCGAAGGTGACAAGTACGTCGAGACCGTGTCCGACATACGCGGCGGAGACATCGCGTACGGCGAGCTCCTCGCGCCGGTGGGCGACGTTGACGGCGACGGTCGTGGCGACTTCCTCGTCTCGGCGCCGAAGCTCCAGCGCGAAGTGGTTGTCAGCGCCGACGAGGACGAGGGCCCGCAGGGCGATCTGCCCGAGTCGCGCGTCACCTACGAGGGTGAGGTGTACCTCTACTCCGGCTTCGAGGACGCTGGAGGACTCGAGCCCATCGCGAAGCTCTCGGGCGGTACGCTCGGCGAAGGCTTCGGTACTTCGCTCACCGGCGGAGTCGACGTCAATCGTGACGACTTCGACGACTTCTTCATCGGCTCGCCGAACGCCGACGGCCTCCGCATCGAGTCCGACCGCAACGTCACACCGCTCGAGAAGGCGGGTGAGGTGCGCGGGTACTTCGGTCATGACGACGGGTTCTCCGACGTCCCAACGTGGCTCGGAAGCGGTCAGCGCGAAGGCGAGCGCTTCGGCGCCTCGCTCGCGGCTGGCGACGTCAACGGCGACGGCTTCGGTGATCTCGTCGTCGGAGCACCGGGTGACGGTGGCGATGTGACGGGACGCCTCTACGTCTTCCTCGGTAGCGGTCGCGGCTTCTCGCTCACGGCCGACCAGGTGATCGAGGCCCCCGAGAACGTCGATCTCTTCGCCGAGACGATCGCGCCGGCGGGCGACGTCAACCAGGATGGTCTCGCCGATATCCTCGTCGTCGCGGGCGCGGGCGGTGAGAACGGCGTCCTGCTCTTCCGCGGCTCGAACCGCGGCTCGAACCGCGGCATCGAGGAGCAGCCGAGCATCATCATCGAAGGCCAGGGCGTGATCCTCGGCTTCGCTCAGTCGACCGGTGCTGCGGGTGACGTCAACGGTGACGGGATCCCGGACGTCTTCGTGACGGCGGCGGAGGAGTCTTCGCGAGAAGGTTTCTTCGACGTGCGCACGTTCGTCTTCTTCGGTGAGAACGGCGCCCTGTCGACGCTGCCGATCCAATTCGGCCCGACGCAGACCATCAGCGCGACGGCGGTCGGCACTGCGACACTGAGTAACGGGCCGCTCGTGTCGAGTCTCGCCGATCTCAACGGCGACGGCCTCGCCGAGATCGTGGTGGCGGGCGACCAGCACGTCCAAATCATCAAGTCGACGAAGGTCGAGTTCGGTCAGACCCTGGTCGCGCAGACGACGGTCGAGCACACCTTCGATCTCGACGGCGAGTACCAGATCCAGACGGTCGCCCTCGGTCCGAACGACTCGGGCGCTGTCGACACGATCGAGCAGACCGTCCTCTTCGACATCCCGGAGGTCGCGCGATTCGTGCCGACGGAGAGCGGCTTCCAGGTCCTCTTCACGCGACCGATCGATCCGAGCGAGCTCAACCTCTACGGTGACGAGGTCGGTGGCTGGCCGCAAGCGGACGTGTCGCTGCTCCACCACGAATCTGGCGAACTGATCCAAGGCTCGATGATCCTTTCGGAGGACGGTCTGGTTCTCGAGTTCGTCCAGACCGGCGGCCGACTTGCGGGCGGAGCCTACACGGCGACGGTCCGCAGCGCCGAGGACGCGTTCCGGGGGCTCAACGGACGTCTCCTCGACGTCGAGGGTGATCAGGTCGGCGGCGTCGACTTCGTCGAGAGCTTCGAGATCACGGGCGGAGGCCGCACACCGATTCTTCTGTCGATCGACGATATGGTCCGGGGTCCGGGTCAGCGATTCAGTTCCGATCGTGACGATCCCGGTCTCGTGATTTCGCTCAACCAGGCTAACGGCATCTACGACGCCACGTTCGTCCTCGGGTACGACCCTAGGGTTTTCGAGATCACCGACGTGACGCTCGGCCCGGCGGTCGACCCGGACGCACGTGTCGTGTTCTCCGACCGAGGCGGCCAGCTCATCATTCGAGTCTCGGCAACCGACGGTGACGAGATCGGTCGTCGATCTCTCGATCTCGTCTACATCGACGCGGTCGTCTCGGAGGACGCGGCGATCGGCACGGCGCAAGTGCTCGAGCTCACGAATGTCGTGTACAACCGTAGAATCGCCGGTGGCGGGGACCGCGGTGTCCACGTCGTGGCCTTCCCGGGTGAAGCGACGGGCGACGGACGCTACGGCGCGTCGGACGCGGAGAAGATCCTGCGCACGAGCATCGGACTCGACGAAGGCTTCGCGGCGTACCCGAGCCTCGACCCGATCCTCGTCGCGGACATCAACGCGAACGGACTCCTCGGAACCGAGGACGCGCGCGCCGTGCTGCGCGAGTCGATCGGACTCGATTCGGGGATTCCGGGTGGTGGTGCCGGAGCTGGAGCGCTGCTCGGTGAAGGTGGCGGCGCCGGATCCTTCGGCGAGAGCTCGCCGAGAATCCGCGTGGTCGCTCCGTCGAGTGTCGAGACGGGGACGAGGTTCGCCGGGAGCCTCGAGGGCGAGGACGCCGCCGCGATCAACTCCCTCGAGCTCACGATGGACTTCGATTCCGAAGTGTTCACGGCCGAGTCGACGACACTCGCTTCGGGCGAGCTCCTCGACGGAGCTCTCTTCGAGTCGTACGTCGACGCGACGACCGGAGAGGTCCGCCTTGCGGCCGTGTCGCTCGGCGGCATCACCGGTTCCGGCACGATCGCCGAGCTCGACCTCGCCGTTCGGTACACCGCGACGGAAGGCCCGACGGTGATCGACCTCACGAGCGCGCTTCTCGACGACGGTGCGAGCACGCCGTTGCCGACTCCGACCAGCGGTCTCGACACGAGCGACATGATCATCGACGTGGTCGTCGCCAATCGGCCACCGATCGTCGAGGAGATCGGAACGATCACCGCACGAGTCGGTGAGCGCTTCGACCTCCAGATCGTCGCGGAGGATCCGGACGGCGACGATGACCAGCTCTACTACTACTTCGAAGGAGGATTCCTGGGCACGTGGTTCGGAGCGACGATCGAGCCGACAACCGGATTCATTTCTTGGACTCCGTCGTATCTCCACGACGGCCTCAGCGAGACCGTGAACATCGTCGTCGAGGACGCGGGATCTCCGACCGCCGTGACGACGATCTCGGTCGACTTCGAGGTGGAATCCGACGCTTACGGCTCGTGGTCCTACTATTCGACTTACGAGACGAGCACTTTCGATCCGGTGTACAGCGGGTCCTACTCATACCCGTCGTACTACTACCCGACCTACTATGACCCGTACGAGTCCAGTTCGTCTTCTTCGTGGCTGTATTCGTCGACCGACGACCTGTACTATGAGACGTACTGATTTGTCGCGAGTCGCACTCAACTCGAATCGAGAACCGGGGAAGTTGGCCATGTGTCATTCGAAGCCGTCTTCGTGGATCGTGGTAGCGCTGGGGGCGTTGCTCATCAGCGGTCTTACGAGCCGTCGAGTGTCGGCGGAGGGGCGTGAGCTGAGCTTGAGCCATCCCTCGCACGTCCTACCGGGCGACACCTTGTCGGTCGTCGTCGAGGTGGATGAAATTGTCGGGCTCAGCGGTTTTCGTTTCGAGATGGCTTTCGACGAGTCGCTCCTGTCCATCGCCCCGGAGGACGTCGGGCGTGGGGACGACTTCCCGAGCGGTCAGAACGATCTGACGATCGCGAGCTTCCTCGCAGACGAGACTCTGCGTACTCCGGGCGAGATCATCGTCAGCGGCGTCAACATCGATGCCGTGACTCAGAGTGGCCGGGGTGCGATTCTCCAGCTCGACTTTCAGGTGAACTCTGACGCGATCGGTCCCGATGGCGCCGACGTTTCGACGCTCGTCGACTTTCAGGATGCGCGTCTCAACGAGCTCGAGCTCTCGATCTGCAACCCGCCGGTGAGCGGGCCGGACTCGAGCGATTCGAGCTGTGATGGTGACGATTGCGAAGGGAGCAACGTCACGATCACGCTCCCCGATATCGGCGTCGATCCGCGCGCGCTTGAATTCGAGCACTTGCTCGTCGGCGAGACGGCCGAGCTCGACGTGGCGATCACGAACGCCGACAACGTCGATCTCTCGATTTTCGAGATTCAGCCGACAGCGGAGTCGAGTTCGGAGTTCGCGGTCATCAGCGGAGGCGTCTCCGGTGGTGGCGATCCTCTCGTCTTGGCACCGAGTGACGACGCGCACCTCGTCACGATTCGCTACACGCCGACGAACGAAGGCGCGGATTCAGGAACCTTGCGCATCCTCAGCGATGCCTTTGGCGACGAGGAGATTCTCGTCTCGTTCGATGGCTCGGCCGAGCTTCCCGTGGCCGAGATCGTCGTCGACGTCGTCGAGATCGACTTCGGCGAGCTCAACGTCGGCGATCCGGCTGCCGAAGCGACGATCCGCGTCACGAACGCGGGGAACGGAACGCTCGAGGTCGACGCCGCGACCTTTCGTGCCGGCTCGAGCGAAGAGTTCGCCGTGTCACAGGGGGGAGAGGCTTTCTCGATCGCGCCCGGTGCTCCGGCTCACGAGGTCACGTTGACCTACACCCCTGTCGACGGAGGTGAAGACACGGGCGGCCTCGTCCTCACGAGCAACGCCGGCAATGAGCCGACCGTGACGATCGAGCTGCGAGGCTCGGCCATCGCGGGTACGCCGTTCCGTCGTGGAGACGCGGACGGAAGTGGCGCGCTCGCGCTGACCGACGCGATCAAGCTTCTCGGCTTCCTCTTTCAAGGTCAGTCCGCTCCGACGTGCATGGAGTCGGCCGACGCGGACGACAACGGAGAACTTCAGCTCACGGATGCGATCCTCGTTCTCGGCTACCTCTTCCTCGGAAGGCCGCCGCCGCCGGCACCCGGACCGGACGACTGTGGATTCATCCTCGACGGCTCGTCCGATCTCGGATGTGAGTCGTACGACACGTGCTGAGCGAGAAGCTCTGTTATCTCCGCGAGCGTCGTTGAAGCACGCGCTTCGCGCATTTCCGAACGATCTCCTCGCTGTCCTTCTCGGCCGTGCGAATGGCGTCGAGCGGCGGGTTCGAGGTTTCGACCGGCTGTGCGGGCTCTTCGAGCGGGCTCTTCTCTTCGCGTAGCTTCGTGAGGTAGGCCTGCGACTCGCGCTCCTCTTCTTTGCTCTCTTTCCTCGTCTCGACCGGATCGTAGGGTTGATCACAAGCGAAGCCGGAGAGCAGGAGGACCAGAGCCCACAGACACTTTCGCTGTTCGCTTCTTGAGGAGGCCATTTCGACTTCGTAATCTGATCCCGAGAAGGACTTCCGTCGTTCCAACATCGCATCGACCAGTGTACCCGAGAGAATGACGACCGAGACAGCGCGAGCCAAGAGAGGCCAGGTCGGTTCATCGTGGAGCCTCATAGCGATCACCTCGATCGTCCTCTTCGTCATCGTCGTCCTCCTGGGCTTTGGGGCCTGGCGCGCGACTCGACCGTCGCCGGCGCGGTTCTCGATCGCGACGGGAGCGAAGCAGGGCTCGTATCATCGACTCGGGGAAGCCCTCGGCCGCGTTCTCGGCGGTGAAGAATCGATCGAGTCGGCCGAGGAGGTCATCACCCAAGGCACGCTCGAGAACCTCCGGCTTCTCGGTGATGAATCGTCCGAACGAAACATCGACTTCGCCTTCGCGCAGAGCGATGCCGCGTTCGGGGAAGACGTGAGGCTCGTCGCGTCGCTCTACGACGAGTACTGGCACGTGCTCGTCTCGACGAAGACGGTCGATTCAACTGTCACTAGCCTCGAGCAAGTCACGGGTCTCCCGATGTGGATCGGGCCCGAGGGAAGCGGCACGCGAGCGTTCTCGAAGCGCGTGCTCGAGCACTTCGGAATCGACACGAAGCGGGCGGTTTCGTTGCCGATGTCGGAGCTGGGCGAGGCACTCCTCGATGGACGTGTCGGCGTCGCTTTCGTTCTCACCGGACTTCCGTCTCCGATGATTCGCGAACTCTGTGATGACCGCGTGGCACGCTTCCTTTCACTCGGCGACGCCGTGAGCGAGATTCCCGGCGGCGAGGCCGACGCGATTCACGCGGTTTTTCCGAGCATCGCGAGCACGATCATTCCCCGAGGTGTCTACGGAAGCTATCCGGAAAAGCCCGTCCGAGCGATTTTGGTCTCTGCGCTCCTCGTCACTCGTGAAGACGTCGACGACGATCTCGTGCGAACCGTCACCCGCAGGCTGTTCAAGAAACGCGCGCGACTCATCGCCTCATCGTCGTCCTCGGGCTCGGGCGCGGCGCGGGGCGGAGCGCCGTCGGTGGCGCGGCACCTCCGCGAGCGGTACGACCCGAGCCGAACGATCCTGCCGTATCACGAGGGCGCGATCGCGTACTATCGTCGGGACCGTCCGCACTTCTTCGTCGAGTACGCCGATGCGATCAGTCTCGGCATGACGGCGCTCGTCGGCGTCGCTTCGCTGATCATCAGCGCGAGCCAGTTTCTGCGTCGACGTCGAAAGAACCGCATCGACGCGTACTATCGCCAGGTCGAGGAGTGCGCCACACGCTTGCGGAGCGCGTCGTCCGAGGAGCTCGACGAGCTTCGCGATCGCCTCGAGGACATCCGTTCGAAGGCTTTTGCGGACCTCGTGCGTGAGCGCATCGAGGCCAACGAATCGTTCATCATCTTTCAGGACTTCCTGCGGGAGGAGGTCGCGTCGATCGAGCGGCGAATCGAGAAAGAGGAGCGGTCGGTATGACGACGAGCACGTCGAACCCGAAGACCGCGTCCCGATCTTCACGCCGGCTCGAGGCCCGCACGATCTTCGTCGTCCTCGGAGGACTTGCGCTCTGGTCACCGGCGTCGCCGCGTGGCTGGCGTGGCCCTACGCGGTTTTCTACGCGGCCTTCGATCCGCTCGGACGCAACGAGCAGGGATACTCGGAGTTTCGACATCGCGAGACCGGCATCGTCTTCGTGCGCATCCCCGGCGGAGCGTTCTCGATGGGGAGTCGCGAGAGCGAAGAGGGGCGTCGCGACGACGAGGGGCCCCTTCACGAGGTGACGCTCTCGCCGAATCTCATCGCGAAGTTCGAGCTTCGGCAAGACGAGTGGGACCGCGTCATGGCGACCAACCCGACGCCAGTGGCTCTGCGCGATCCGACGAAACCGGTGACGTACGTGCCCTGGTCCGAAGGGAAGGCCTTCTGCGAGCGAGCCGGTCTGCAGCTGCCGACCGAGGCTCAGTGGGAGTTTGCCTGCCGTGCCGGGACGAGGACGAGATTCTACACGGGGAACAGCGATTCGGATCTGGCCCGAGCAGGATGGTATGATTGAAATTCTGGGAATAGATCTCATCCAGTAGGGCAAAAGAAGCCAAATGCCTGGGGCCTGTACGATATGTACGGCAACGTGAGGGAGTGGTGCTGGGACTGGTACGGTGATTACCTGGGAGGGACTGTGACCGACCCGGCCGGTCCCTCAAAGGGCCCCGCACCGGGTGATACGAGGCGGCGGCCATAACAATTTTGCCCGCCGCTGCCGGTCCGCTTATAGACACGAGACCTCTTCCGCTAGCAGTAACTACGGCCTCGGTTTCCGCCTCTTCAGGTCAAAATAACCATCTGGAATCTTACTATCTCTCAATTCGCATATGCTTCACGATTACATGAGATGCACACACGGACGCCATCGCGCAATTGAGAACGTGACGCAATAAGCTATTCAAAATTTAGTGTGCGTATATAAGAGCACTGGTCATATATATGGACCAGTCCGATGGGGTGTCACCCGGGGGTGCGCTGAGAGGCGCGGGACCGGGGGT
>CAYZGY010000218.1:0-10529 GCA_964478085.1 uncultured Planctomycetia bacterium | reverse complement strand
CACCCATTCCACCCATTCCGCCCATCTCGTCGTCATGGTGGTGGTGGTGGTGGTCTTCCTCTTCGGGCTGCGGGATGTCGGCGACCATCGTATTGCTCGTCAGGATTAAGGTCGCGACGCTTGCGGCGTTCTGGAGGGCGCTCTGGACGACCTTGGTCGCGTCGATTATGCCGGTTTCGAGCATGTCGACGAACTCCTCCTTGAGGAGGTCGTAGCCCATGTTCTTCGATCGTTCCTTGCGCAGGACGCGCGTCACCGTGGCGGGCTCGACGTCCGAGTTTTCGCAGAGCTGGCGAATCGGCTGCTCGAGCGCGTTGCGTACGACCTCGATGCCGGCCTGCTCCTCTTCGTTCGCACCTTCGAGATCCTTGAGGGCGAGCGCAGCGCGGAAGAGCGCGACTCCACCACCGGCGAGGATCCCTCGCTCCTGCGCGGCGCGCGTCGCGTTGAGCCCACTCTCGAAGCGCGACTTGCGCTCCTTCATGTCGCTCTCGGTCGCCGCGCCGACGTGGATGACGCAGACGCCACCGACGAGCTTCGCGAGACGCTCCTGGAGCTTCTCCTGATCGTACTCGGACTCGGTGTCCTCGAGCTCCTTGCGGATCTCATCGGCGCGAGCGTTGATCGCCTTCTGCGAGCCCTTGCCGCCGACGATGATCGTGTCTTCCGACGTGATACGGATCTTCGACGCCTGGCCGAGGTCGCTGAGCTGGACCTGGTCGAGCTCGATGCCGATGTCCTTGAAGATCGCGCGGCCGCCCGTGAGGATCGCGAGGTCCTGGAGCATCGCCTTGCGACGATCGCCGTAGGCCGGCGCCTTGACGGCGGCACACTTGATGACGCCCTTGAGCTTGTTGACGACGAGCGCCGAGAGGGCTTCGCCTTCGACGTCCTCGGCGACGATCAGCAGCGAACGCTTCGCCTGAAGCACCTGCTCGAGGATCGGGACGAGCTTCTGGAGGTTGTTGACCTTCTCTTCGTAGATCAGGACGAACGGGTTCGAGAGCTCGCAGAGCATCTTGTCGCCGTTGGTGACGAAGTGCGGCGAGAGGAATCCTCGATCGAACTCCATACCCTCGACGACCTCGGTGGTCGACTCGAGCTCTTTGCCCTCCTCGATCGTGATGACGCCGTCCTTGCCCACCTTCGCGATGGCGTCGGCGATCGTCTTGCCGATCTCCTTGTCGTGCGTCGCGGCGACCGAGGCGACCGCCTGAATCTGCTCGTTCGTCTTGACGGAGACCGAGTTCTTCTTGAGGGCAGCGACCGCAGCGTCGACCCCGGCGCGAATACCGCGCGCGAGGATCATCGGGTTGCGACCCGCGACGACTTGGCGAGCGCCTTCCGAGAAGATCGCCTCGGCGAGAACGGTCGACGTCGTCGAGCCGTCACCGGCTTCCTTCGCCGTCTTCTCGGCGGCTTCGCGCACGAGCTTCGCGGCCAGGTTCTCGTAACAGTTCGAGAGCTCGACTTCCTCGGCGACCGAGGCACCATCCTTGGTGACGACCGGCTCGCCCCAGCCACGGTCGATGACGGCGTTGCGCCCGACGGGGCCGAGGGTCGTCTTGACGGCGCGGGCGAGCTTCCCGATGCCGGCTTGCGACGCGGCGAGCGCCTCGTCGTCGAACGCGATCTGCTTGGGTTGTTTGCTCATTCGAGTACGTTCCTGAATTCGCCAAATCGTAATGTGAAGTCGCTCAGTAGATGCAAACCGGATACCACGACATAAGACTCTTCCCTACTGTGACTTGCGCGGAATCGAGGATGCCAGAAGCTGCCATATCGGCAGTTCGTAACGACATCGTTCACCGAGCCCCTGTCAGAGTGGCACAGCTTACCGGACGCGATGGCCGGGTCGTGTGGACAAACCCGAGGACGCGAAGGATACTGAATCAGGGTCGGAATCGTGGCAGATCTCTGCCTGGACAGACGAACGACCGAGACAGATAGGGTCCGATCGGAAGGAGAAGGCCGATCGGCGGAAGAAGCGAAGGTCATCATGTCGGGAGACAATCAGCTGAGCGATACCTACAAACTCTTCGGCGAGGTGGCGCTCGAGAAGCGATTTGTCACGGCCGAACAGCTCTACGAGTCGCTGACATATCAGGCCCGCCTGCGGGTCGAAGGTCGCATGGAGAAGCGGCTGGGGCAGATCCTCCTCGAGATGGGATACATCACCGAGGAACAGATCACCGAGGTGCTCGACATTCTCTATCCGGTCGAGTCGTAGCGATACGACGTAGCGATACGACTCAGGACTCGACCACCACACACGAGACGCGCGATCCGACATCCGCGGAGAGCGCGTCTTTCGCGCTGCCGTTCCGGAGCGCGAGCTCCACCCGACCCGTCGAGCTGACGACAGCCAGAAGCTGCCCCTCCTCCACGGCGGAGTAGCTCTCCGAGAGCGACCTGACTCGCCCTCCCCCGATCTCGAAGTCGACGAGCGTCTCGCGAGCGCGAGGCCGCACGTTCGTCAGGAGGTTGCCGAACCGATCGACATCGATCACCTCGCCCGTGAGGACCCGCCGCCCCTGACGTTTCGAGCGACGTGCTGTCGGCAGCTGATCCCGCTCGTAGTCCGTGACGATCGGACCGAGCTCGTCGACAGCGAGACCATTCGCAAGGTGCGCGGCGATCGGTGAGAAGACGTCGCGCCCGTGAAAAGTCTGGCTGAGCGGCTCGAGGTAGAGGTCCGGTCGACGTACCTCGTGCACGGCGAGGATCGAGCGCTTGGCGAGCGCGACACCGACGAGCCCGTTGTCCGGCGCGAGCACGACGCCGTAGCGCGTCGAGAGCGCGAGAATCCTGCGATGACTGCCGACGCCCGGATCGACGACGACGACGAAGATCGTTCGAGGCGGAAAGAACGGCAGGGCCGCCTCCAGCGCGAGACCGGCACGCCTCGTCGATTGCGGCGGAACGTCGTGACAGAGGTCGATCACCGACGCCGTCGGTGCGATCGACGCGATGACGCCCTTCATCACTCCGACGAACGGGTCCGAGTGTCCGAAGTCGGTCAGAAGCGCGATCGCGCTCACGAGATCGCGGGCTTACGAACCGACGAGAGGCGACGTGAAGAGCGAGACGACGCGGACGTGCTCGAACCGGGGATCGGAGAGCACCTGCCGCAAGTTTTCGAGCTTCTTGCTGATCGGAAGCACCTGGCTACCCGACGCGTGAGGCGAACGCCCCCACTCGAAGATGCGCGCGCCGTAAATCAAATCGATCTCGCTCTCCTTCGGCTCGACGCGCCCCTCGGCGTTCGAGACGTCGATCGCCGAAATCGCGAACTGAGGAAACTCGTTCTGGATCCCCGCGTTGTAGAGGACCTTCGCGACGACGAGACCTTCCTGGATGTCCCGCGCGACCCAAGGCTCACCGTGCACGGGAATGCGGTGCGTTCCACGCACGCCGATGATCTTCGGCAGCCCGAATCCTTCCTGCGCTTGGTCGGGGTAGTACGGATCACCCATGCGGCGTCCCTGAAGATCGGTCAAGTACGCGTCATCGCCGATCTGCACGAGAGCGAGGGGCGGACTGAGAACGAGCCCGGCCTTGATCTCTCCAAGCCGCTCCGACGTCGGATAGACGAGATCGATGTCGGTCGCGTTGACGACCCACGGCGATCCCTGAAGGGCGAGTCGGACCTTCTCCCTCGCGTTGTCGTCGAAGAGACTGACACGCTCACCGCCGAAATCGAAGCCGCTGAAGATGTCGTCCTGAATCTCCGTGGTGACCCACCACGGAAGATTGTCGAGCGTCAGGGCCCACTGATCGAAGTAGAAGCGCTCATCGTTCTCGACGTGACGACGTGCCTTCACCGCAACGACGAGGACCGTCACGAGAATCGCGACGGAGCCGACGACGACGGCTGCGATCTTGCCTGTCGAAACGCCACCGATCTTCTCGAGGATCCGCTCGTGCAGCGCGGAGGGCTGCTTCTTCTTTCTGGCCATGATGAACTAGCACCCCACCGTGGCTTTGGCCGGCGCGTCGCCCGGCATGACGATCTCGGTCTCGAGCCAGATGCCGCACTCGGCGTGCACGCGCTCGCGAACCTGCTGGATGAGCGTGAGCACGTCGGACGCGCTCGCCTCACCGTTCTCGTTGAGAATGAAATTCGCGTGGCGCTCCGAGACGATCGCTCCACCGTGGCGAAGGCCCTTGAGGCCGAGGCGCTCGATGATCGCGCCGGCGGAATCGCCCTCGGGGTTCTTGAAGACGCAGCCCGAGCTCGGCTGCGCGAGAGGCTGCGAACGACTCTTCTTGAGGAAGTAATCACGCGCACGTCCGCGAAGCTCCTTCTCGTCGGCGTGCGCAAGCTCCATGCGCACCCAACCGACGGCGTAGCCCTCGAGGTTCCACGAGCGGTAACCCCACGACACGTCGCTTCCGTTCATTCGCACGAGCGGGCTTCCGTCGAGCGGCAAGAGCCCGAGCTCGACGAGCGAATCACCGAACGAGCCGCCGTGCCCACCCGCGTTCATCGCGGTTGCGCCACCGACCGTCCCCGGGATGCCGACGAGCCCCTCGAGCCCCGCGAGTCCCGCGGTGATCGCCTGACGAATCAGGAGGTCGATGCGCACACCGGCTTCCGCGTAGACGCTCGTGCCGTCGATCTCGACGTTGCGAAGCTTCGCCGTCGAGATGACGGGACGCGAAAACTCCGCGTCGGGAAAGAGCGTGTTGCAACCCCCGCCGAGGAGGAACGGATCGCGACCTTGGAGATCTCCGAGAACCTGCGAGAACTCTTCGAGCGTCTGCGGTACGCAGAACTCCGCGGCGCTCCCGCCGATCTTGATCGAGGTCAGTTCGGAAAGCTGCACGTTCGCCTCCGTCTTCGGACTGGCTGAGTAAAGTTCTGGCTACGCCTGCGCGGGCGCTCGCTACGAGGTCGACTCGCTCTTGACACGTTCGGCGTACCTCTTCGCGAGGTTCGTCACGGTTCCGGCGCCCATGAAGAGCACGACGTCGCCCGGCTCGATCGTCGATTCGAGACGTGAGATCGATTCATCGAAGCTCGGAGTATCGTAACAGGCTTTGCCGCGCGCACGAATCGCGTTGACGAGCGCGCTCGAGTCGATCGCACGGACCGCGTCGTCACCATCTCGCGAGTGGAAGACATTCGTGACGAGCACGTCGTCGAACTCCGAGAGAGAGTCGGCGAAATCGCCGAGCAGGAGGCGCAGACGCGAATGCTGATGCGGCTGGAAGACGCCGACGATCCGCTGCGTCGGATACGCCGCGCGCGCCGCGCGCAGGAGTGTCGCGACCTCGGTCGGGTGATGCGCGTAGTCGTCGATCACCGTGACAGGCTGACGCGCGAGGACGTCGAAACGTCGACGCACACCGGTGTAGCAGTCGAGTGCGTGCTGAATGTCGTCGAGCGCGAGACCGGCCCAGGAGCAAACCGCTGTCGCGGCGAGCGCGTTGCGGACGTTGTGGAGACCGGGCACGGGCAGTCGCACGTCGACCGAACGACCATCTCGCGCGACGATCTTGAAGCAGGTGCTCTCGCCTTCGGCGACGATGTTCTCCGCCCACCAATCGCCACGGCCGGCGTTGAGGCTGAACGATTCGATCGGTCCCGAGTAGAGCTTGCGCAGATACTGCGAGTTCTCGTCCTCGTCGTTGATCACGAGGAGCCCACCTGCGTCGGGCAGGAGGTCGATGAACTGCGAGAAGGCTTTCTTGATGTCGTCGAGCGACTCGAAGTAGTCGAGGTGATCTTCCTCGATGTTCGTGACGATCGCGGCGGACGGGCGTAGGTTGAGGAAGCTGTGATCGAACTCACAAGCCTCGGCGACGAAGTGGCGTCCGTCACCCGATCGCGAGCTGCCGCCGTAGCCCGTGTACTCGCCTCCAATGACGAATGAGGGATCTTCGCCCGCGTGGAGAAGCACGTGCGAGACCATCGTCGTCGTGGTGGTCTTACCGTGCGTACCCGAGACGGCGATGCCCTGCTTCTCGGCCATCAAGTAGCCGAGGCCCTCGGCGTACTTGATCACGGGGATGTGATTGCGGTTCGCGGCGACGACCTCCGGATTGTCGGAACGCACCGCGGCAGAGATCAACACGACGTCGGTCGAGGGGTCGAGGTTCTCGCCGGCGTGACCGACCGAAAACGCGACACCCTGTTCCCGGAACTTGTCGCGGTCGGAGCTTTCGGCCGCGTCGGATCCGGAGACGGTCATACCACGCGCGAGGAAGATCGGGACGAGCGCACGCACGCCCGTTCCGCCCATGCCGACACAGTGCACGCGGCTCGCGGCCCGCAGGACATTGTCGCCAAGGACATCGTCCGTCCTCGAGCCCGCAGCCTCGTCCGAGCCGTCCCCGCGGCTGGTGATTCTATGTTGATCGAGCAGCGACAAGCTAGTTTTTGTGCGCACGCTCTACCTCTTCTTCAGCTTCTTTCCAAGACCACGGAATCCCACATTCCTGCTGGTCCGAGAAGGAGCTTAAACGAGATGAGAGCACGGTTTCCAGCAAATTGCACCGGCTCTGTGCTTATCGGTAAGCTGCCCCTCTATCTTGAGCTATCGACCCTCGCAGACACTATTGGTCGGGGACCGAAAATATAAGCTCAGGCGCACTTGCTCGGGGTCCGCGGCAAATCAGCGGCGCTTGGGGACCTTGATCTCCATCCCGACGTAGAGCTTGTCGCCGTTCGCGCCGAGCTCGGGATTGAGCTCGAGGATCTCGCCGTGTCGGTGACCCTTGCCGAGGTACTTCTTGGCGATCTTCCAGAGGTTCTCTTTGTCGGCAACGGTGTGGATCACGTAGCCGCCGTCTGCAGAGGGAGACGAGTCGTCGTCCTCCGGCTTCGGATCGGGCGCGAGGTCCCCGAAAATTCGTTGGCCTTCCTCGTGAGCGAGTCCGTCTTCGGGAGCGGGCGGGAATTCCCCCTCGGGAAGACCGGAAAGACCGGAAAGACCGGGAAGGACGAGATCGTCAGTTCGCGACTCGTCTTCGCGCTCCTCGTAGATCACGTCCTCGGACGGCTCCGGCCACTCGGGGGGAATCAGAGCCTCCTCGGCGTAGAGCGACGGACTGAGGATCCCACGCGAGGGCTTGGCGCGATCTTGCGAACGCAAGGCCTGGCCCTTGAGGGTCACCGTCACTCGCGTGTTGAGATCCATCGCGTCGCGCACGTGCGACCGACCGACGGGCACGCCACGCAGATCGGGCACTGTCGGCTCCGCGAGCCCGAGCCAGACCGCGATCTCCTCTTCCTGGGTCCGGTAGACCCAAGCCGCACCGAAGCAGACGAGAATGAGCAGAAAGCAGCGAAATCCTAGTGACATGACAACCTCAGCTCGAGGACCAAGTCGAGGACCGCGTCGGCGGCCTCGGGCTTGCCGAGGCTGCGGGCAGCGTCCTCCATTTCCAACAGACGTTCTGGCGCGAACAAGATCTCTTCGAAGACCTCGCGGAGCGCGTCCGAATTGAGCTCGGGCTCGGGAACGAGTCGGGCGGCGCCCGCCTCGACGAGGAGCTCTGCGTTCTTGAGTTGATGCTGATCTTTGTGGTGCGGGTACGGCACGAGGATCGCTGGAACACCGACGACCGCGAGCTCGGCGAGCGTCGTTCCGCCCGCGCGTGCGATGACGAGATCGCTGCTCGCCATCTCGTACGGCAAGTCGGGCACGTAGCCCTTGACGGTCGCCTCCCAACCCGCGGGCTCGTACTGCTCGGCGACCCATTCGCGGTCGGACTCGCCCGATATGTGAACCCATTCGATGCGATCACGAAATTCCTCGAGATCGCCGAGAGCGTCCGCTACGGCTTGATTGACGCTGTGCGCGCCCTGACTGCCTCCGACGACGAGCACTCGACGCTTGCGCGAGCTGAACGTCGACGCACCGAACCAGCGCTGGCGCCGAAAGGCGGCCGTTCGCACTTCGCGACGCACGGGATTGCCGGTGACCTCACGGCGCCCCCAGAGTCGCTCCGCGACCGCGTCGTTAGGCCACGACACCGCGCTGACGAACGGAGCGAGCAGCCGATTGACCTTTCCAGGTACTTGGTTCTGCTCGAGGAGGACGACCGGCAATCCTTCCTGTCTCGCCGCGATGATCCCTGGCAACGAAGCGTAGCCGCCGAGCCCGAATCCGGCGTCGAATCCGTCGCGCAGCTGCTGGCGAATCTCGGTGATCGCCTTACCGACCTGCATCGAGTACTTGACCCAGCCGACAGGATTCGGTGCTGGCGCCGAAATCTCCATCTGCTCGGTCTCGAAGCCGTAGTCTCCGAAGACTTGCGACTCGACCTTCCGCTGCGTGCGGAAGAAGAGCATCTTGCAGCCCGGAAAGCGCTCGCGCGCGCGTTCGGCGACAGCGAGCCCAGGGAACAGATGCCCTCCCGTGCCCCCACCGAAAAAGGCGAGTGCCTTCAGACCCGTCGAGCTCTTGGTGTCGGCGGTCATACGCGTGTCTCGCATTCGTCCTGTTCCCCTGATTCCTCGCTCATCGTTTCCGCGTTTTCTGTTTCCGGCTCGGACTCGGGCTCCTCGTCGGCATCTTCGTCAGCGACCTCTTCGTGGGCCACGGGCCCCACAGGCTCTAAGGGGGCGACGAGTGCGGCTTGCCGGTCCGATACGCGCGCGATCGACAGCAAGATGCCGATTTGCGCCATGGTCATGCAGAGTCCCGTTCCACCGAATGTCACGAACGGAAGGGCGATACCCTTCGTCGGAGCGCTTCCGGTGACGACGGCGATGTTCACCGCGGCTTGGAAGCCGAGCGCGATCGTGATGCCGGACGCGACCCGGACTCCGACCGGGTCGCGCGCGCGCCCGGCGATGGCGGCCCCGGCCCAGACGAGCGCGACGAAGAGCGCGATGACGCCGATGCAGCCGAGGAACCCGAGCTCTTCACCGATGACGGCGAAGATGAAATCGGTGTGCGCCTCGGGCAGGTAACGCAGCTTCTGCACTCCCGATCCGAGCCCGACTCCCGACACGCCGCCCGAGCCGAGCGCGCGTAGCGAGTGACGAAGCTGGTGGAGGTTCTCGGGATTGAGAAGACCTTCGAAGCGCTTGAGGATGAACTCCCAACGCGACGACGCGTAGAAGATCAGGATCGGCGCGACCAGCAGAGCCGAGCCGAACAGATACCAGCTCTTCACGCGACCGAGAATCACGAGCGCTCCTGCCAGCCCGAGCACGAAGACCGACGTGCCGAGGTCCGGCTCCATCAGCGTCATGCCGAAGATCGCGAAGACGACGAGCATTATCGGGACGAATCCCGTGAAGAACTTCGTCGCTCGTTCGGGCTTATTCGCGAGGAACCCCGCGACGAAGAGCAGTACGGCGAGCTTGGCGATCTCCGACGGCTGGAAGCGAATGCCCCCGCCGAGTGGTAACCAGCGACTCGAGTTGTTGACCTCGATGCCGATGCCCGGAATCAGAACGAGCCCGAGCAGGAGCATCGTGATCGCGAGGAAGTACATGTAGTAGCGCCGGTAGTGCCGGTAGTCGATCTGGTAGACGAGCAGCATGACGATGACCGCCGTCGACACCCAGAGAAGCTGGCGCTTGAGAAAGTAGTGCGTGTCCTCGATGAGCAGGTAGTGAAACGCGCTCGCGCTGAAGACCATCACCGTGCTGATCGTCAGCAGCAGGAACACGCACGAGACGAGCACGTCCTTCGGTCGAAGTCTTTCGGTGATCGAGATGACACTCATGGCGACACTCAGATACGAAGCGCGAGAAGCGAGCCGAGGGAAAGCGCGGCAGCGACGAGCCAGAAACGCACGGTCACCTTCGTCTCCGCCCAGCCCTTGAACTCGAAGTGGTGGTGAAGGGGGGCGCAGCGAAAGATGCGCTTGCCCGTCAGCTTGAACGACAAGACTTGAAGCACGACCGAGAAGCCCTCAGCGATCAGGACACCCGCCGCGACGAGGAAGAGCACCTCCTGCTTGCAGACGATGGCGACGAGGCCGAGCGTACCGCCGAGCGCGAGCGCACCCGTGTCGCCCATGAAGATCTGCGCGGGGTGACAGTTGAACCAGAGGAACCCGAGTCCCGCGCCGACGATCGCCGCAGTGAAGACCGCGACCTCCGTACCACCAGCGACGTGCGGGATGCTGAGCGCGAAGCTCGTGTGGTCGTACCCGGAGAGGAACCCGATCGTGACGAACGTGACGCCGACGAGAATGCTGCAACCGATCGCCAGACCGTCGAGACCGTCGGTCAGGTTGACGGCGTTCGACGCGCCCGTCGTGATCAGAACGACGAGGGCGATGTATCCGATCCCGAGCGGGAAGTGCACGGACTCGAAGAAGGGCAAGAACACCGTCGTCGCCGCGTCACCCGAGAAGTGAGGGTACTCGACCGCGAGCGGAAAGTTGTAGAGCACAATTCCCGCGACGAGCCCGATGATAAGCTGCCACGTGAGCTTGACCTTCGCCGAGATGCCCTTGCGCTGCGAGCGCAGCTTGACGAGATCGTCGACGAGGCCGACGACGCCGAGCGCGAGCATCACGCCGAGGAGGAGATAGATGACGTAGTTGTCGGTCTTGGC
>CAYZGY010000217.1:0-10607 GCA_964478085.1 uncultured Planctomycetia bacterium | reverse complement strand
CCTCGGTCCGGGAGCTGATCGCGAGGTCGAAGGCGTCGTCGTAGAAACCGCGGTCGACGCTGAACGACGTGTCGGCGACGAAACCCTCGAAGGCTTCCCCGTTGGGCTCGCCAGGCGTCGGACTCTCGAAGTACGCGACGATCCCGTCATCGTCGAATCCGAACGAGACGTTCGTCCGTTGACGCGGGTAGGCGCCAGAGAATCGCTCGGCGGCTTCCCGAGGCTCGCCAGGAGATGATGGCGGCTGCAGGAGCGCGAGGTACTCACCGCTTCGCGCCAGTCGGAACCCCGTGTGGAGCTCGGGACCCGAACGGCGGTCCTTGCCGGACGCGAAGACGACGAGGAGCTCACCGGGAGCGAGCACACGAGCGGGGAAGACCCAGAGGTCTTCGTGAGCGGGGTCGTCCGTGAGGGCCCAGTTCTCGAGATCGACGGGGTCCGCTCCGGGATTTCGAACCTCGATCCAGTCGGGGCTCTCGCCGTCTTCGTCTTCGAGTCCGCCCGTATTCGAAGCGAGGAACTCGTGTATCGCGACGTCGTCTCCTCGCGCGGAAGCTCCCGTGAGAATCACGAGGAAGACGGGCGCAAAAAACGGCAGGAGAGCGAGACAGCGTTTCCCGAACACGAACAAGTCCTCCGAAGATCTGACGTTCACCTTAACACCACGCGCGGTGGAGCGTCAGATCTTCGGAGAATTCGTCGGGGAGATTCGATCGATCAGCGGACCCGCTCGACCGAGCAGCCCGCGACGTCGTTTTGGAACCAGCCTTCGAGCTTGATGCAGTTGTCCGAGATGTTGCCCTGATTCAGCAGCTGGAAGTTCCCTTCGAGCACTTCCTTCTGGCTCATCTTGCTGCCCTTGCCCTGGCCGCCCTTCTGCGACGGACCGCTCGCACGGCTGTTGCTCTTGCGAATGTCCTTGTTCGCAGCGGGTACGGGGCGAGCGTAGCCGCCGAGCGAGGTCTTGCCGCGGTAGAACGCATACTCGTTGCCGGCCTTGGCGACGATCGTCGTCTTGCCGAGGAGGCCATCGGCGACGTAGAGGCCGCGCAGGTCCGTGTCGCCCGACGAGAACTTGTCGTTGCCTTCGCCGATCGCCTTGACGTGCGCGCGACTGACGTACGATCGATCGTCCTTGCGGATCACCGTCGCGCGGACGCGGCCACTCTCGACCTGTTCGCCAATCTCGAGCTCGAGGTTCGAGACGAGCACCATTCCCGAGGCGTCGAGCTCGCCGTCCTTGACGACGACGAGGTAGGCACCAGCGTCCTTGATCGGAAGCTCGACCTCGTGCTCGCGCTCGCGGTAGTCCTTGCCGTCGCCGAGCTTGATCACGGCGTCGTGCTGCGGCTTGATTCCTGCGAGACGCACGTCGGCGATGCCGTCGAGGTTGCGACGCAGGAGGTAAAGCTTGAGCAGATCGACCTTGTAGGCGATCAGCCGAACCGACGGAATATTGCGGAACTTCACCTTCACCTGGACTTGATCGCCCGGCTTGACGCGTGCGACCTCGGGCAGCGAGAGCTCTCGACGCTCGAACTCGCGGATCGCCTCGTCGGCGTCGGAGAACTGCTCTCGGACCGCGCGGTACTTCTCGATCGCCTTCTGCGCATCGCGCACCGCGTGGTGGATCTGTCCCATGAGGTACGTCGCGAGGCTGCGATCCTCACTCGCGGCTCGACCGCCGCCGGAGGCCGGAAACTCCTCCTGCTCGACGCGATCGAGCGAGGAGAGCGCTCCGCGGTAGTCGCCGAGCCAGAATCTCGCGTAGCCGGCGATGTAGAGGAACTGGTCGAGGTAGGAGCTTCCGGGGAAGCGGCTCTTCATGCGGTCGGCGAGTCCGACGCCGCGTTCGTACTCTCCGAGGTCGAGATATGCCGCCGCGAGCGTGAATGCCGCCTCGTCGGCCTTCGGGTCCGAGGGGTGGAAGACGAGGAACTGACGCAGTCGCGCGGCTGCCGAAGCGATGAGGTCGTGGCGCGTCGTCGATCCGCGAAGCTCGGGGATCTTGTCGATGCGCGCTGCCGCTTGATAGATGAAGTGGGTCAGGTTGTAGCTCGACTCGACGACCTGCGGGAGATCGGGGTACTCGAGGATGAGGCGCTCGGAGAGGTCGAGTGCCGCGCGAAACTCGCCTTGCGTGTTGAGGGCGCCGACGATGTTTCCTTCGCGCACGAAGCTCGCTTCCGCGATGCCGCGGTAGACTTGCAGCGCGCGCTCGAACTCCTTCATCTTCGTGTACGCGTCACCGACCTTGAGCATGTCCTCGAAGCTCAAGACGAGCTCGGGGTAGCGCTCCTTGAGGACCTCGAAGTAGCGCACGACGCCCTTCGAGTCGACCTCCTCGATCGCGATCTTGAGGAGCATGCGTGCGACCTCGCGGTAGATCTGATCCTTGAGGCGGTAGTCGTCGAAGAGCTTCCCGAGGGGCTTCTTCGCCTCGGTGAGTCGATCGCGATCGAAGTGGAGCTTGCCGATGTGGTAGAGCTCGTCGGGCGTCAATCGGTACGATTCGCTGCGCTCTTCACCGGGCGCCAGTACCTTGATCTTGCGCGCCTCGCTCGTCGTCACGCGGTCGGGGCGAAACGTGGGGTAGGTGCGAGACGGCAGAACCGCGTAGGTTCCGGGGAGACGGCCGTAGATCTCGTAGTTGATCGACCCGTAGCCTGCGTCTCGGCCGAAGTAAAACACGATCCGCCCCGCGTGGACCTCGTAGTGCTGGAAGCCACCGTGTACGGAGCCCGGAACGAGCTCGCAGCCCGCCGGCAGGTACTCTTCGTGCACGATGTAGGACTCGCGACCGTCGCGGTTGTCGATTCGAGTGAACACGCGGCCGGTCTCTCCGACGGTCAACTCCGTGAAGCGGTTCTGAATCCCGCTCGTCTTGGTCACGACGCGATCACCCGAGGGAATCTTCTCCCCGTCGACGACGCGGGGCGCCGGCACCTGCGTGTGTCGCGTCCGGACGAAGCGATCGAGATCGCTCTTGTCGATTCCTTCGACGCGGCCCTTGAGCGTCGCCTGGTAGGCGAATCGTCCGTTACCGTTGATCTCGAACGCGACACGGACGTCACCCTCGGGGAGATCGTCGCCGTTCACGACGACACGCTCGCTCTTCGAGCCGCCCGAGAAGCGGAACGTCTTGACGAGCTTGTCTCCGACGTGGACCTCGAGCTCGTACGTCTCCTGGAGGGGCTTCACATGCGTCAGGTACTCGCGCAGCGCCGCGGCTGCCGAGGAGGTCGCCTTGGGAGTGCTCCACTGATGGCGGAAGCGATTCGACTGGAGCCAGTCGATGCCCTTGCGAACGAAATCGCTGCGAGGGGAGATCTTCGAGACGGCGAGGACGGAGAGTGCGACCTGCTCGACCGAGTCCTCGACCCAGCCGAGACGTGAGCCGTCCGATTGGCGAGTGTCGCGAAGGGCGTAGATATCACTCGCGACGAGCACGTTGACGATTTCGCGCGAGAGGTCCTTGCGATTCATGTGCTCGAGCGTCAGCGCGAGGTGCGCGAGTGCGTAGGGGCTCAGCGAGCGACGCATTCGGTAGAGGCGGTTGACCTTCGCGAACTCGGTGGACGAGCTGCCCTGCGCGAGCGCGTAGCAGAGGACGGCCTTCGTCGTGTCATCCGCGCGCGTGAATGACTGCTCGAGATAGGCACGCGCATTGTTGCGGTACTTGGCGGGGGAGCGCAGGCCGAGCGTTGCGGCTCTCTCGAGCACGCGATAGGCCGCTGCCGAAACATAGGGATCGGAGGCGGATCCTCTCTTCTGCGCCCACGACCAGCCGCCGTCCTCGCGTTGCGTCACGAAGAGCGAGGCGAGGATGCTCTCGAGCTCCTGCTCGAGAGGCGCGCGAGTCGACGCGACGAGGCTGTCGAAGGAGCCGACGTAGTCGATGAGCTCTAACAGTGTCAGGCCTCGACTCGTGAGCTCGAGTCGCGAAGTCGCGTAGGGATGACGACGGGGCTCAGCGAGATCGAGAAACGAGCGCGTGAGGTTCGGCCCGATCGAGATCTCGAGCTCGCGTCTCGTGACGTCTTTCGCGTCGAGCTTCAACGTGTGACTGACCGCGTGTGTCGCGACACCGCCTGCACCTTCGCGCAGCTCGGTGGCCCAGGGGTAGATCTCGAGACTCGCTGCCGTCGGACTCGCGGCGGCAGGTTGCCCCTCGAACTCGAACGAGGCCGAGAGCTCGAGTCGGTCGCCCGCGTGCACCGGAATACGGAAGAGCTCTCCCGCAGTCGACTCGCTGTCGATCGAGACTTCGCGTCGGAACGACTCGGTGCGCTCGCCGATCTTCGCCTCGAAGCGGATCGCACCGTCGCGCTTCTCGTTCGTGAGGTTGTGAACGACGACCTCGACGCCGGCCTCGTCCCCTTCCGTCACGCTCGACGGATGTCGGAGCTCGAGGAAGAAGTCGCGGCGAGTCTCGAGGTCGGTCTCGCCACGGCCGACGAGGGTGTTCGCCGTGACGCCGAGGACGAGGAGCTTCCAGCGTGCCTGGCGCCCGGGCATCGGGATGCGAACCTTGCCGCGGCCGCTCGCGTCGGTGCGGACGGACGGGTTCCAATAGCCCGTTGCCGTGCGCAGGACGCGCCGGAGGGCGTCCGAGGTGTTCGCCGCACGACCACTCGATCGGGACCGGTTTGCGTGGGCCCCGAATCCTCCAGTGACGATCACGCCACCGGAGTCCGATTGCTGTGCGGCGAATCCGTTGTTCCCCAGTCCGGATTGAAGCCGGCCTTGGAACATCTGCTGTCCAACCTGCGAGTTCTGCGAGCTTTCGTAAAAATCGTTTCCTTCGCTGTCGTTCAATCGCTCGACGGTGAGGAAGTTCAGCGACTCGGAAAGCTCGGGTGGGAGGACGGGCTCGTCGCCGAGGAGCGGAAGGTCGTGTCCCGGGCGACGTGGAGTCAGCGCGGTCTCCTCGGCGCGGCTCTCCTCCTCGAGGACGAGGCGCGAGACCGTGCGCGTGGTGCCGTGGTACTTGAACTCGGCCGTCGAGTTCGCGACGCTCGAGATTCCGTTGCGACGCGCGTAGAAGAACTCGCGCAGGTCCGCGAGGCGATCTGGGAAGAGGTCGAGGACGGCCGCATCGACGAGCGCGACGGCGACCTCGGCCGAGGCTCCGTCGCCGACGAGATCGGTCGTGCGGAATCGAACGGCGAGCTCCGTTCCCGGGGCCGTGACCGAGGTCTCGGGGTCGATGGCGATCTCGAGACCGCGGTCGACGAGGAACTCCTTGTGCGTCGACTCGAATCGGTCGCCGTCGAGAACAAGCGCGGTCAGCCGGAAGTTGGGCGCATCGATCTGCTCGAGCCCGAGGTCGATCTTGTTCGCGCCTTCCTCGATCGTGACCGTGCGGTAGCGATGGATACCTTCACCTTCGTAGGTAAGCACGGCCAGCTTGGCGTCGCTTCGGTTGTGCAGCGTGACGCTCGCGTCCTCGCCGAGCTCGAAGCGCTCGCGGTCGCTGATGATCCGCAGCTTGACGCTGTCGTCCTTCGTCGAGACGAAGACGCGCTTCTGCGCGCCGATGCGATTGCCGAAGCGGTCCTTGCCTTCGACGCGCACGAGGTGTACGCCGCCTTCGGCGAGAGCGAGCTGGACGGTCGCATCGCCGGACTCGTCGTCCGTCTCGAGATCGTGACGAGCGACCTCTACTTCGCCGCGCCTGCCGTCTTCTATGGCCAATCGGACGACGACGAGAGAAAGATCGCGCTCGATCTTCTCGCCATCGACGCCGCGGGCACGAACAGTGACGTCGAACGACTCCTCGGGGAAGTACACGTCGCGAAGCGTGTCGACGCCGAGCGTGTATCCCGTCGTCGAGATCCACAGCACCCGCGAAGCCGTCGCCGACTCGTCCTGGATGCGCGCCGAGAGCGTCACGGTCTGGCTCTCCGCGAGATCACGAGTCTCGAAGGAGAAGGGGACCTCGCCTTCGTCGTTCGTCACGCTGCGCAGCTCACCGCTCTTACCGGGGATCTGGTACGTGACGGAGCGCTTGCGGACGGGACCGCCGTGGCTGTAGCGCGCGAGGATGCGTCCCTCGACCTTCTCGCCTCGGAAGAAGACCTGGCGGTCGAGATCGAACTCGAGCTGGACGTTCGGAATCTGGAACTGCAGCACCTCGAACACGCCTGCGAACGACGGTCCGTCCGTACGGTGGCAGAGGATTCGGTAGGCTCCGACGGGGCTGTCCGCGGGTAGTGTGACGTCGCCCGAGAACGTGCCGACGTCGGAGAGCTCGATCTCGCGCGTGTGGACGATGTCGCCGGACGCGGCGATGACGTCGACGCGAAACTTCTCGCCCTTGGCGAAAGTGTACTGGCCGTCCTCGACCGTGCGGAGGATCCCGCGGAAGTGGGCGATCTCACCCGGCCGGTAGACGGGGCGCTCCGTGTAGACGTACCCCTTCGGCTGCAACGCATCGACGAATCGCGACGTGTGGAGGCCGATGCTCGTGCCGCCGTACGAGGGGCCCGAGTCGGACTCGCGGCGCACGAAGACCCGAAGGTCGGTCGCCGATCGGAGCTGGTCGCTCGAGCTGTGATAGAAGCCTCGTTCATCCGTCTCGCCTTCGAAGACGATGCGCTTGCCGTCGCTGACGAGGACGCGAGTCTTCGCAGCGGGCTTGCCGGTCAACGCGTCTTGCGCGTAGACGAGCGTATCGCGTCGACCCGATTGTACGGCGGCGAAGACGTCGGTGACGAGGATGACCGTCGTCGCCTCGAGCTCGTCCTCCCCGGCCGTCACGACGTAGAGACCGGCATCCGTGATCGGCAACGGAATGTCGCTTACGGCCTCGCGGTGCTTCTCGTAGTCGGGGATCGGGAAGGTCCAATTCTCGTCGGGCTCGATGAGCGCGAGCTCGAGGTTCTCCATGCCGCCGAAGGTGTGCATCTTGCGGAAGTACGATTCGGCGTCGAGGCGATAGAGGCGCAGCTCGAGCGAAGGGATGTTGCGGGTCGTGACGCGGAGGTTCGCCGTCTCGTTGGTGCGGAAGGACCGTTCGCTCAGCGCTGAGAGGTGCTTCGAGTCGAGCGCAGCGATGCGCTGCTTTGCGCGACCCGTGTAGCCGCCCCAGGTCAGCTTTCGGTAAGCTTCTCGGGCCTCGTCGAATCGCCCGAGCTTCTTTTCGAGCGTCACACCGATCCAGTACTGTCCTTCGGACGACTGTTGCGTTCCCGGATACTTGCTGACAAGTCGACCCCACGCGCCGATCGCGTCCTCGTAGCGCTCCTTCTCGTAGTGGATCTTTCCGATACGGAGATGGATCTGCGGGCTTCGCGCGTCGAGCGGGTAGCGATCGAGAAAGCGCTCCCAGGCGCTCGCGGCTTCGTTGTAGCGCTTCTTGCGAAAGGCCTCGAGACCGGCGGTGAACTCGACGTCGATGATCTTCTGCTGTGTCGCTCGCCATTCGCCGTGGGCGGGGAACGCGGAGAGGAACTCCTTCCAGGCCTCGACGGCGTCGGGGAACTTCTTCTGGCGGAAGGCCGCGTCGCCGATGCGTGCGTAGGCGAGAGGCACTTCCGCGACATCAGGAAGCTTGCCGAATTCCGCGATGACTTTGCGGAAGGCACCGATCGCGTCTTCGTCACGTCCACGTCGGAAATAGGAGAGGCCGATCTCGAAGGCGGCTCTCGAGCGCAGCTTCGAGTCGGCTTCCTTCGCGGCGACGATCTCTCTCAGGAATCGGAGGCCGCGCTCGAGGTTCGCGTCGTTGACGGGAGACGGAATGCCGTACGTTCTCGCGGCGTTGTACGTCGCGCGAGCGATCAGCGGACTCGTCGGAAACTCGCGCACGAGGTCGAGGAAGGCCCGTCGGGCTCCGAGGAGATTGCCGAGGCGAATTCGTGTGTTGCCGAGCTCGAGAGTCATCTGGTCGGCGAGCTCTCCCTTCGGGCGAGCGGCGAGCTCGCTTTCGAAGTGCTTGGCGGCTTCGGCGAACTGGTTCGCCCGAAAATGGCAGAGGCCGATGCGCAGGCGGAGGCGCTCGATGTCTTCGGCCGCAGGGCCGATCTCGAGGGCGCGGGTGTAAAAGTCGCGAGCCTTGCCGTACGCGGGCTTCTCGTCCGAGAAATAGCGATCTGCAAAGCGAGTGTAGATCGCGGCGAGCTCCCGCTTTCGCTCGACGCTCGTCAGGCGGAGAACTTCGCGTGTGTAAATCTTGACGGCCTCGTCGAACTTTCGGGCACGAGCGAGGATGTCGGCTCGGGCGAAGATCGCCTTGTGGCGGAACTGTCCATCGGCCTGTCGCAGCAACCTCTCGAGAACCGCGAGCGCCTTCTCGTCTTCCCCGCCGAGTCGCAGCGCGGTCGCTTGCAGCATCAGGAACAGGGAGTCGTCGCCTCCTTGTCCGAGCAGCGACTCGATCTCGCGAGCAGCGTCGCCTCCGCGGCGCTCTAAGAGCGCGATGCGGACTTGCTCGAGCTCCTTCGAGTCGATGTCGACGTCCGAGTCGAGCCGCTTCTTCTCGGGCCGCTTCTTTTCTGGGGGATTCGGGGCAGGATCGAGGCCCGGGTCCGCGTAGGTCGTGATCGTCGGTGTGAACGCAAGGAGGAGGACGATAGCCTGAGGCCACGAGGGGATCGCGAAGGTGCGAAGGAGTCGTTGCATGAGGGGTCTCCGAGGTGTTCCCGTTTCTCTGTTTTTCGGCCTATGACCCACCGGTCGTTTAAGAAAGATGTACCGCGCCGACGTGGACGATCGAGTAACGGCATTGTAACCTCGGGCCGGCCGAAACCCTGGCCCGTCTGAGCGCCACGAGCCCCCTCGATGAAATCTGCCGTCCAGCCCTGGCATCTCACGCCCGAAGAGGCCGCCGCGATCGGCGCGGAGTGGCTCGGGCTTCGTCCTGGGCGGGTTTCCGCCGAGCTGCTCTACGGCGCCGGCTTTCGACCGAGGAAGGCGCCCGATTCGTCCTCAAGTTCATGCGTGGAGCGAGTGACGAGGTGCAGAGGCTCGTCGACCTCCAAATCGCGATGCTGCGACATCTCGCCGCACGGAATCTCGAGACGGAGTGTCCGGTGCCGATCCCTTCGAGGTCCGGCGGGGGGGAGGCGTCGCGACTCCTCGTCGATCGGCTCGGCGACGGGCACATCACGTGGATGCTCTCTTACGTCGAGGGCGAGCTGCTCGACGGGCTCGAGACGTACTCCGATGATCTGCTCGAGAGCCTCGGCCGCAGTGTCGCCGAAGTCGACGCGGCCCTGCTCGGCCTCCAGCTTCCTGAGGCGAGGCGCGATCTCGAATGGGACCTCGTCCATGTCGGGCGTACCCGGACGCTGGTCGAGCTCGTCGAGGATCCAGCGCGGCGCGCGCTTCTCGAGTCTCTTCACGATCGGATCGCATCGGACGTGCTTCCCTCCCTCGCGATGCGACCGCGGAGCCTGATTCACAGCGACGGCGGCAATCAGCACAACATGATCGTGCGGCGTACGGGAGACGCGGGAGGCGATTACCGCGTTTGCGGATTGATCGACTTCGGCGACGCGGTCGAGACGCAGAGAGTCTGCGGACTCGGAATCGCTGCCGCGTACGCGACCTTCGGTCGAGACGAGGTCGTCGACGCGATCGCTCGCGTGGCGGCCGGGTATGACTCGGTCCTCCCGCTCGAGCCGGAGGACCTCGACTTGGTCCCTCGGCTCGCGGCGACTCGATTCGTCCTCAGCGTCTCGTTCGCAGCGCAGCGGGCGCGAGAGCACCCCGACGATGAGTACGCGCTCGTCACCGCCGAGCCGGCTTGGAACACCCTCGCGGCGCTCGAGTCTCGCGGCTTCGAGTCCTGCGCCGCACACATCGCGGAGTTTGTACATGAGCGACGCCTCGGGCGATCCCGCTAACACGTCCTCCGGCTCGGGTCGTACGCGATCGAGCGCCGAGATTCTCGCTAGCCGACAGCGACACTTCGGTCGTGGGCTCAGCCTTTCGTACCGTGATCCGCTGACCATCGTGGGGGGGAGGGGGCAGCACCTCTACGACGAGAACGGCGAGCCGTACCTCGACTGCGTCAACAACGTCTGCCACGTCGGGCATTGCCATCCGAAGGTCGTCTCGGCGGCCACGTTGCAGATGGCCGTGCTCAACACGAACACGCGCTATCTGCATCCACTTCTCTCCGAGTATCTCGAGCGTCTCACGGCGACTCTTCCCGATCCGCTCAGCGTCTGCTACCTCGTCTGCTCGGGCAGCGAGGCGAACGAGCTTGCCCTGCGTCTCGCGCGGAACTACACGGGTGCGGAGTACGTCGTCGCGCTCGAGGCAGCGTATCACGGCAACACGCGGGCGGTCATCGACGTCAGCGAGTACAAGTTCGGTGGACCCGGCGGCCGTGGCAAGCCCGAGACGACGCACGTCGTGCCGATGCCGTGCGTGTTTCGCGGCCGACATCGCTCAGATGACGCGAGTGATGCCGACGCGCGTCGCGAGGTCGGGCTCGCGTACGCGAAGCACGTCGAGGAAGCCGTCGCCTCGATCGTCGCCCTTGGCCGGAAGCCGGCGGCGTTCATCTGCGAGTCGATGCTCGGCGTCGGTGGGCAGATCATCCTTCCCGAGGGTTACCTCGCTGCATCCTTCGCTGCGGTGCGCGCAGCGGGTGG